>DNFZ01000252.1 GCA_003486785.1 Clostridiales bacterium
TTGCCTACACGCTGCTGGCCGGCACAAGCGCGGACAACTACACCATCGCGGTCACCGAAGGCACGCTCACGGTCACGCCGTCGAACCTGCTGACGGTGGCGGCTTCTGACGTGACCGAGCAGTACGACGGCAACGCCTACGGCGTATCCGCCAGCGCCAACGTACCCTCCGGCACGACGATCCGCTACAGCGAAACCTACAGCAGCGATCCGGCTGCTTACACACTTGAAACCAGCCCGACGGCGACGCACGTGAGCGAGAGCCGCACGGTCTACTTCGTGGCGGTCAACGACAACTACGAACCGGCGTTCGGCGAAGCGGCCATCACGATCACGCCGCGGACACTGGTGATCAACACCT
Source organism: Clostridiales bacterium (assembly GCA_003486785.1). Taxonomy (GTDB): domain Bacteria; phylum Bacillota; class Clostridia; order Christensenellales; family CAG-138; genus UBA7703. The sequence continues at coordinate 361 of DNFZ01000252.1, forward strand.
TTGGCGCGACCAAGGTGTATGATGGTACCCCGCTGACGGCGAGCGGCTGGAGCTTCGGCATCGCAAGCGATGTGTTTGCGCCCGGCGAAGGCTTCGCGTCAACGGCAAATATCGGCACGATTACCAACGTGGGAGCGGTCGATAACAGCTTCCTCTACATGCTCGCGGCCAACACGCGCAGCGAGGATTACAGCATAAGCGTTCTGCCGGGCACGCTCAGCGTCACCCCGCGCACGGTGCTTGTCGCTGCGATCGATGCGGGCAAGAACTATGGCAGTGCCGATCCGGCGTTTGGCTATACCGTACCGACCGGAACGATTGAGGGCGTGACCTACTACCCGATCCTGACGGCGGATCTTGCGGACATTGCGATCAGCGTCAACCGCATCGGCAGCGACAGCGATGTCGGCAAGTACGAAGACGTGCTGATACCTGACGTGCTGACAACGCCTGAAGTGCTTGCAAACTACGCTTTCAGCACCAGGCCTGCGGACTTCACAATCCATCCGCAGATCGTCTACAACAGCGACACCACGGACGCGGTGGAGGGATTCCCCGAAACACAGTGGTTCGATCTGGGCACGGACGCATCCGTCGCTTCGGCAACCGGGGTAAGACGCTCCGGCTACCGCCTGATCGGATGGGAAGACGCCTCTTCTAGCGAACCGATTGCGCTGGGCGGAACGATTCCGGCGATCGGCCGCAACTACGTGCTCAACGCAGTCTGGGAGATTGCGCTCTACGACGTGATCTACGATGCGGGAACGCTGGATGAGATCAGCTATCTGCCTGCAAACACGACAGGGAAAGCGTACGGCACGGCGCAAAACGTCTCCGGCAACGTGCCGAGGCGTTCGGGCTACGACTTCCTCTATTGGACGACGGCCAGCATCGACGGCACGGAAACGCAGCTTAACCCCGGCGCGGTGTTTACCATGCCGGACAACGACCTGACGCTAACCGCAGTTTGGGATCCGAGATCGTCCCCCGTGTACTACCACGCCAACGGCGCGGAGGGCGGCACGGTGGAAGGCGGCCGGTTCTTCACAGACTCGATCGTGTCGGTTTCGGGCAACATGTTCGCGCGGCCGGGCTATCGCTTCATCGGCTGGAGCGAGCGCAGCGCAACGGCAGGCGTTTCCAGCCAGCCGGGCAACACATTCCAGATGCCGGCGCGTCAGGTGAACTTCTACGCGCAGTGGGAGCAGCTCTTCTACACGGTGACATACATCGTCTCCGGCGGAACGGGCGAGTTTGACGGCAGCGCGACGTATGCGTCATATACCGGCCTTGGTTATGGAGACAGCGTTCCGCGCCCGCAGGATCCTGCGCTTGAAGGATACGCCTTCGAAGGCTGGACGACACAGATACCCCTTACCATGCCGGACGAAGATCTGGTGATCTACGGCACGATGCGCATGCAGAGCGTCTTCCGCGAGCCGGAGTTGATTCCGGAAGAGGAAACGCCGCTTGCCGGCGGGCCGGTCTGGGCGCTGCTCAACCTGATTCTGACGATTGCAACCGCGCTGGCGTCGATTCTGATGCTGCTCGGCCTGATCGGCAAGAAGAAGGAAGAAGAGGATGGCGTGGTGATCCGCGAAACCAAGAAACACGGCTTCGCGCGCGTGCTGACGCTGCTGCCGGGCATCGGCGCAATCATCGCCTTTATCCTCACAGAGAACATGCGAAACCCCATGGTCTTCACGGACCGCTGGACGCTCCTGATGATCATCATCGCGCTCGTTCAGCTGATTCTGGTTCTCTTCGGCATTAAAAAGGACAAAGAGCCGGAAGCGAAGAAGATGGAAGAAGCGCTCGAGAGCAAGTAGTACTGAAACAATCGAAAAACCCTAACGCATCCGGCGCTCATTCGTGGGCGCCGGTGTTGCGTCTGCGCGAAGCGCGCTTTGACCAAGCGGACAAGCGATAGGCACATCGTGCCGCGTCGCGCAGGCGTGGCGCAGGCTGCGCAAGAGATTGTTCTGTCGCAATCGCACAAAGAGGGGGATGCGCAACGGTTCATGTAACACCGAAATACCGAAAGTCGGGTAAATGCGGCCGCGCATCTTCATGTCGAAGTAACAATTTGTTGCATTCGCGTGATTTGTAGCAGTATAATCAATCCATGAAACGAGGTTCGGTGGCCGAGCGGGTACGAAAAGGTTTTGGGTGGCTGCTTTTTTTCGGCTTCTTCTGCCTGACGGCCTGCGCGGGGAGCCAGTCCGCGCTGCCGAAAGCGGCGGAAACCGGTTTATCTGTCATGCCGGCGCAAGCAGATGCGCAGGTGAAAGAGCAGACGCTCCTGCTGCCGGAAGCATCCGGCAGCGTCGTATACAGCGGCGCGGGCGTGACCATAGACGCCTCTCATACCGATCAGGGCTATGTCATGATTCGCTGCGAGCCGAGCGAAATGCGGCTCAAGGCGCGGATTGCAACGAGCGAGCAGATCTACTACTACGATTTGCCAGGCGGCGAGGCGTACAGCGTTTATCCCTTGCAGATGGGAGACGGCGCATACACTGTTCGCGTGATGGAGCAGGTGGAAAACGATCTTTACGCCATGCGTTTCGGCGCGGAGCTGCAGGTTACGCTTGCCGATGAGACCCTGCCGTTTTTGTATCCCAATCAGTATGTGTGGTATGATGCAGACACAAGGAGCGTGCAAAAAGCGCATGAACTCGCAAGCGGGATGACGAACCAGACGGACATCGCTACACTCTTTTACGACTATGTGGTCAAGTCTATGACTTATGATACAGAAAAAGCCGAGACGGTTGAGCGGGGCTATTTGCCTGACGCGGATGACGCGCTGGAAACCGGGAAAGGGATCTGCTTTGACTACGCGGCGCTGCTTGCGGTGATGCTGCGTGCGGAGGGGATTCCGACGCGGATGCTCATCGGTACCGTGAAGCCGGATAATCTCTATCACGCATGGAACAGCGTGTATCTCAACGAGACGTGGGTCTGGATGGATCCGACACTGGACGGCACCGGGCGCAAAGAACAAAACTACTTCGCAGAGCGCATCTATTAGTACAGCGAATAGAGCCTCTGTGAATGCGTAATATTGCAAACAAACAGCCATAGGCGCCGAGCAGGCGCTGAAAGATTCAGAGAGGGAACCGGAATGCAGGAAAACACGACGCAGAAAACGCTTCCGCCAGACGAGACCGCGCTCTTTTGCGAGCAGGTCGCCATGGTGCTCAAAGCGGGCATTCCGCTTGGCGACGGCATGGAAACCCTCGCGCGCAGCTATGCGGACAGCCGCTACGGCGCGCGCTTCGAGCAAATGCACATGTCGCTGGAGCGGCGGGGAACGCTTTCCGCCGCGCTGCAAGACGCAGGCATCTTTCCTGGCTATATGCTTGCGATGACGCGCATCGGCGAGCGCTCCGGCAAGCTCGATGAGGTCATGGCTTCGCTGGCAAACTATTATCAATGGGAGGCGCAGATCAAAACCTCCGTCAAAAATGCGATTCTTTACCCCAGTGTTCTGGTCATGATGCTAGCGGTGGTCATCGCCATCCTCGTCATCAGCGTCATTCCCGTGTTTCAGCGCGTGTTTGACAGCTTAGGCTTAGCGGCGGGCAGTCCGGCGTCGGCGGCGATGCAAATCGGCGTTGGCGTAGGCAAAGGCATGCTCATACTCGTAGGTGTGTTTGCGCTCGCTCTAATCGGTGTGGGCATCCTGCTGCGCACCGGCAGGCGCGAGTCCGTGCTCGCGCTGCTTTCGGGCATACTCCCGCCGGTTCGCCGTGTGAACGCGCGCCTTTCGACCGCGCGGTATGCGTCCGCGCTGTCGATGATGCTTGCGGCGGGCTATCCGGTAGAGGACGCGATCCGGCTGGCGCCATCCGTGGTGACGGACGAGAAACACAGGCGGCAGGCGGAGCTCGCGCAGGATGAACTGCTTGCAGGCGGCAGCTTCGCACAGGCCGCGGAGAAGAGCGGGCTGTTTGATCCCATGCATGAGAAAATGATTCGCTTTGGCGCAGCTGCGGGGAAGCTCGACGCCGTGATGGAGAAACTCAGCGGTGTGTATATGAGTGAGGCGGACGACGCGATCCACAACGTAATCGCAATGATTGAGCCGACGCTGGTTGCGGTGCTGTCCATCGTGATCGGTGGCATATTGCTCTCGGTCATGCTGCCGCTGCTTTCGGTTCTCTCTGCGGTCGGCTGAGAGAGCATATCGAGCCAATTCGCCGAAATCGACCAAAAATCAAAAAAACGCGTTGTTTGTAACAGAAAACAAGCTTTTTATTACATCGTGATCGCGCAGTCGGCTGCGCAACGGTAGAATAATGTCACCGAAAGGAGAAAACGGCATGCATCTCTATGAGAGACCGCGCGGGCAAAACCGGGGCATACTGTTCGCCGTTGCAGTGTTCGCATTGCTTGCCGCGCTCCTTCTCGTCGGGCTGGTTTCTGCCACGCGCCGTAGCGATGCGCGCGAAACGGAGATGGTCTCCCTTGCGCTGCAGCGCGCCATCGTCACCTGTTATGCTGTGGAGGGGAAATATCCGCCGAGCCTTACTTATATATATGATAACTATGGCGTCCGTGTGGATGAGAGCCGCTATACCGTGTTTTACGATGTTATCGCAGCCAATGTCAAGCCAAGCGTGCGCGTGATGCCCACGGGAGGTGGATCATGAGTGCGCGTCCGGCTTCCGGCGCTCGCGGCGAGCTGCGCGGCGTATTCGTCTTTGCGCTGCTGGCGGCGTTTGCGCTGCTCTCGCTGGTCGTGGTCGTCGTGGGCGCGCGATCGTATCGCATGATCAACGCCTCCGCTGAACGGGCGTTTGTCTCCCGTACGGGCATGAGCTATCTGATAGGAAAAGTGCGCGGCGCGGACGCGGCAGGCATGATCGATTTGCGCACGGAGAACGGCATGCGCGTGCTCGCGCTGGGGCAGGAGTTTGGCGGCGAGCGCTATCTTACATATATTTATTGCGACGGAGCGCAGGTGCGCGAGTATTTCGCGCGGGAGAGCCTTGCGTTTTCGCCGGACTACGGCGACCCGATCTTTGAGGCGAGCGCGCTTCATATGACGATTGAGGATGGTCTGGTCAGCATAACAATCGTGGATGCGGGCGGTGAAACGCACACAGCCGCGCTCTTTTTACAGACGCTGGGGGACGGTGCCGCATGACAGAACAGATGCTGCTTCCGCCAAAGAAGCGCGGGAGGTTCAGCCCGGTGCTGATCGAGATGACGATCGTCATCCTCTTCTTCGCGCTGTCAGCCAGCATCATCGTCCGCCTCATCGCCACAGCGGGAAACATCGCCCGGCAGAGCGAGTATGAGGCGCGGGTTTTGCTCGCCATGCAAACGGTGGCAGAGCAGATCAAGGCGGATCCGGTGGGCGAGAACGAGTGCAACGACTGCGGCGCGCGGGTTTTTTCCGTATCCGTTGCGCCCGATCTTGTGGTAGACTGCGTGGTAACGAGCGACGAGTCTCCGCTGCAGGGCACCATCTATGACATCGAGCTGACCGTCGTTTCGCCCTCGGGCAGGGTATATGCGCTGGATGCGGCGCGCTATCTACCGGATGCGGAGGCTGCGCCATGAGAAAGTATCCTTCCCGCATGGGCGTCGGCGCTTCGAGTATACTGCTGATTCTGGTGGTGGTGAGCCTCACGCTGCTTGCATCCCTCGCGCTGATCCAGGCGCGAGCCGACGCAGCGCTCACGCAGAAAACCGCGGTCAGCAGCGCAGCTTTTTATGATGCGGATGCGCGCGCGCAGGCGATGCTTGCCGCGCTGGATGACGCGATTGCGCAGGGCCTGCCGCCGGAGAGCGTTGAGGGCGTTGTGCGACAGGAAACCGGAGTCTATGCATTTTCGGTTGGCGCGAGCGATGGCCATGCGCTGTTTGTAGAGGTGGAAATCCTGCACGGGAGCAGCGCGGTGACCGGCTATCGCTATGAAAACGCGGAGGAATGGGCAGGACAAAATGAGGGAACACTCTGGCAGGGAGGCTGAGATGATGGCGGAGATTCATGATATTTTGCAGTCTGCCATCGCGCGCGGCGGGTCGGACGTGTTCATCATTCCCGGCTCCAGCGTACGGCTCAAGGTTGCGGGCGAAGTGCAGCAGCTGCTCGACGGGATACTCAAGCCGGACGATACCCGGCGGCTGATCCGGCAGGTATACGAGCTCGACGGACGGGATATGGAGCGTTTGATCCAGCACGGGGACGACGATTTTTCGTTTTCCGTCAGCGGCGTGGGGCGCTTTCGCTGCAATGCATATCAGCAACGAAACTCGCTCGCCATGGTGCTGCGCGTGGTGTCGCTCGCCTTGCCAAATCCTGAAAAAATGCACATCCCGAATGAGATTTTGCGTCTTGCGGATTTCAAGAAAGGGCTCGTGCTCGTCACCGGACCGGCAGCAAGCGGAAAATCGACCACGCTAGCTTGCATCATAGATCGCATCAATTCCATGCGCCACGGGCACATCATCACCATTGAAGACCCGATCGAGTTCATCCACGCGCATAAGGCGAGCGTATTGAGTCAGCGCGAGATCGAACACGACACGCAGAGCTATAAAACTGCCCTGCGCGCGGCGCTCCGGCAGGCGCCGGATGTGATTTTGCTGGGCGAAATGCGGGATCTGGAGACGATTCAGACCGCGCTGACCGCGGCTGAAACAGGACAGCTCGTGCTGAGCACGCTGCACACCGTCGGCGCGGCGAAGACGATCGACCGCATCATCGACGTGTTTCCTTCCAATCAGCAGCAGCAGATTCGCGTGCAGCTCTCCATGGTTCTTCGCGCGGTGGTCAGCCAGCAGCTCTTGCCCACGATCGACGGCGGCTTAGAGCCGGCATTTGAGATCATGCTGGTCAACAGCGCGATTCAGAATATGATTCGCGACGGAAAAGCGCACCAGATGGACAACGTCATATTCTCCGGCATGTCCGAGGGAATGCGTGCGATGGACGCGGATATCATACGGCTGTATAGCCGGGGACGCATTACAAAAGAGACCGCGTTGCTGTTTTCCGCGCATTCGGAGCAGATTAAGAAGAAGCTGGGGGACGCATGATCTTCCGCAGCAAAGCAAGGCAAAGACAATAGAGAAATAAGCGCCGGCGGAGCCCAAACCGCCGCGACGACCCCACAACGCAAGGAGGAGACGGCATGCCTAACGCAAGGATAAAGATCAAGATGTTTGGCAACTTTGAGATCGTGGTCAACGGAAATGTTGTGCTCACGCAGCTTCGCCAGGCGAAGAAAACGAGCCAGTTTCTTGAGTATTTGATCCTGAAGAAGGATCGTTCGGTTCCGCACGAGGAGTTGCTGGAGATGCTCTGGTCGGATAAGGATAACAGAAATCCGGCAACTGCGCTTAGAACGCTTCTGCATCGCTTCCGGGCACTCGTTGACCAAAGCGACCTGCCGGAACTTTCGGATTCCATTCTGACCGCGCGGGGCGCGTATCAATGGAACTCTAATCTCGACTGCGAGATCGACGTGTTTGAGTTTGAGCGGCTTTGCCAGGAGGCGCGTACGCCCGGCATGAGCAACCGCGAGTGCATCGAGCGGTATCTGCAAATGCTCCAGATCTACACAGGGCCGCTTTTGACCAACTCCGCCGAGGAGATGTGGGTCGTTCCAAAGAGCGTGTATTATCACGATCTGTATTTGGAGAGCGTGTTTACTTTGCTCGATCTTTTAAAGGTAGAGGACGAGCACGACATGATCGTTCAGGTCTGCCGCAAGGCGATGGATGTGGACATGTTTGACGAGCGCCTGCATCTGGAGCTGATGATGGCGCTGGTAAAGACGGGCAAAAAACGAGAAGCGCTCTCGCAGTATTATTTTGCGACCGATCTGCACTATAAGCAGCTCGGCATCCAGCCCTCCGGCGAGATCCGCGCGGTGTATAAGCTCATCGTCCAGGCGGATCAGGAGATGGAGGCGGACATCGAGAAGGTACAGAATATGCTCGAAGAGGATACCGACGGGCATGGCGCTTTCGTTTGCGAATACGAGATCTTCAAGGAGATCTACCAGCTGCAGCGCCGCATGCTCGAGCGCTACAACGGCACTATGTTTTTAGCGCTTTTGACCATCAGCAACACATATGAGCAGAGATTTGACAACCTCGTGCTGGACAACATCATGAAGCAGCTGCTGAATGTTTCGCAAAACAACCTGCGCCGCGGGGATACGATATCGCGCTACAGCGTCATGCAATACGTCGTGCTGCTGCCTTCCGTGACGTATGAAACCGGCAGGCTGGTTATGGATCGCATCAAGAGAGCGTTTTACAGCGAATACGTCAAATCCAGCGTGGTACTGACGTATAAGCTCCGTCCGCTCTGCATCAACAAGTATGACGTCGCCTCGCAAAAGCGCATCGCCGAGTGCAAGGACGATGAATAGAGGAGAAAATCGAATCTAGCGATTGCCATGTGAGCGGAGGAAGCAGTTCCTCCGCTCGGTGCGTTTGTTCGTCCTGGGGCAGCGCCGCCCGGTCAACCATGCGCCGGAGCGGGTTTGATTGACACCCAACGCACTTGCGTGGTAAAATTTTCGCAATAAACGGGGGAATAGGCCCGTTTTGTTGCGCATGACACTATACTGCGTTGATTGGACAATCTACGGCAAGTATGCCGGGTTGACACGGGTGAGAGGGGCGGCGAAAATGGATCAAAAACTGCACATTGCGCTGGTTTCGACGCACTTTGCACCGGAAATCACACCGATTACGCATCTCTATACCGACCTGGCGGAGGATCTTTGCCGCTTTGGCGCGCGCGTGAGCGTGGTAACCAAGTTGCCCGGCCATGATATGAGCGAAGAGGAGCGCGCCGCATTTTTTACAAGGCGCGACGAGACCGCACCGGAAGGCTACCGCATTCTGCGCGTCGGCCGAAAAGCGCGCCGCGGCGCAAACCTTGCAAGGCGCGCGCTGCGTGCCATGCAAAACACCTGGGCCATCTATCGTGCGGCAAAAAAGCTCAAGGCGGATGTCTACATCCTTTGCAGCATGCCGGCGTATCTCGGCCTGGTAGGGGCGAGGCTCAGCCGCCGCGCGAGGACGATCTATATTTTGCAGGAGATATTTCCGGACAATCTCGTCGCCGCCGGAACCTATACCGAGTGGCATCCGTTCGTGCGTCTTTGCCGCCGTTTGGAACAGCATATCTATCGCAACAACAGCGCCTTTGTCACGCTATCGGAGGAGATGAAGCGCACATTGATCGCGCGCGGCATTGAAGCGCAGAACATCGCCGTAATTCCCAACTGGGCGGATACTGATTCGATCCGTCCGGTTTCACGCAAGGACAACGCCCTATTTGATGAACTCAACCTGCCGCGGGACGCCTTCTATGCCGTCTATGCGGGCAGGCTGGACTTTTTGCAGGAGCCGGACGTCTTGCTGGACGCGGCAAAGCAGCTCGCAAACGAAAAGGATATCCGCTTCGTCATCTTCGGCGATGGCGCACTGCGTGAGCATGTGGAGAACAGAATTGAGCGCGAGCAGATCGAAAACGTGCAGCTTTTCTCGTTGCTTCCGGCCGAGCGCACGGCGGAGGTGTATTCCATTGCGGATATTGCGCTGGTGCCGCTGAAAAAGGGCATGACGCGCATCGCCGTGCCGAGCGAAACATGGCTCGCGCTCGCCGCGGGCAGGCCGGTCATCGTCTGCGCGGAGGCCGGCAGCGAATGGGCGCGCTCCATCGAGCGCGAGAGCTACGGGGTATGCATTACGCCCGGAGAACCGCAGGAGATGGCGGACGCGATTCTGCGCCTGCACGCGAGCACGGTTGCGCTTGACGAGCTAGGGAAGCGCGCGCGCAACTACGCCTGTGAGCATGCCTCGCGCGAACAGGCAACCCGCGCATACTATCACTGGATCAGAGCATGAACGCATCGCTGCCTGCGACGCAAAGGCAAAAACTGCATACAGACTCCATATCGTAGACGGACATGGCACGAACGGACGGGACTGGGACACGGGAGACTGCGGCTTATGAAGATACTGATCACGGGGGCGGATGGGTTCATCGGCAAAAACCTGATCTTTGCGCTGCGATCGCAGGGCTATCAGGATCTGCTGCTGTTTGGAACGGACGCGCCCACAGAGTTGCTGGAACGATATTGCGCGGAATGCGGGTTTGTCTACCATCTCGCCGGCGCAAACCGCAACAAGCAGCAGGAGGAATATACGCATGGCGATTTCAGCTTCACCGATACCCTGCTGCGCCAGCTCAACAAGCATAAAAACCGCTGCCCGGTGATGTTTGCCAGCTCCACGCAGGCTGCGTTGCCAAACCTCTACGGGCGCAGCAAGAAAGCCGGAGAAGAGCTGCTGGATCTATACGCGCAGGAAACAGGCGCCAAGGTATACGTCTATCGTTTGCCGCATGTGTTCGGCAAGTGGTCCAAACCGAACCGAAACAACATCATCGCCACGGTTTGCTACAATGCTTCGCACGAGTTGCCTCTCGTCATTCACGACGACACGGCGCCGCTGAGCCTGGCGTATATCGAAGACGTAACCGAGTCGCTGTGCGGCCTTATCGACGGCAAGGTGACCAGAGAAGGCGCGCATTGTGTCGTGCCTGTGCTCTATAGCGCGACGCTCGGCGACATTGCGGCGCGCATCCGCTCGTTTCGCGGCATCCGCGAGAGCAATGCCCTGCCGGATATGAGCGACCCGCTCACGCGGAAGCTATACGCAACATATCTGGGCTTTTTGCCGGTGATGGAGTTCGCTTATCCACTCGATATGAGCGAAGCGACAAACGGCAGCATGACGGAGTTCCTTCGCCTCAGCACCGGCGGACAGATCTCGGTGAATGTATGCAAACCCGGCGCAAGCCGCGGCAATCACTGGCATCGAACCCGCGCGGAGAAATTTCTCGTTGTTTCCGGTTCCGGCGTGATCAAGTTCCGCAGGATCGATATGGACGACGTGATGGAATATCCCGTGAGCGGTAAGAAGCATGTGGTTGTGGATATACCGGTGGGCTATACGCACTGCATCGAAAACACCGGAAAGACGGATTTGGTGACGCTGATGTGGTCGAGCGAAGTGTTTCTACCCGATCAGGCGGACACGCTTGAGGCTATGGTGGAGCGGCCGTAGCATGCAGCAGCTACGCACTTGAGCGCGGGGGTATCCTCCGCGCTGTTTTCTCGGGCAGATGACCAGTAGCGCGGCAAAAGCAGAACACGCGGCTGCCGCTGCGCGGCAAACGGAGGGATCAGATGACAACACAAAACAACGCGGCGATCGACACCGCACCGGAACCAGTTGCGCCCGCAAAGCCGGAGGAAGCGGCGCGGGTGCTGATCTTTGGCGGGGCGGCAGCGCCCGCTCCGGCGTTTCACGCCGGGGAAGCGCTGCGCGAGCAGATGGAAGCGCAGAATATGCGGATAAGCGCCCTGCATGAGGCGGATCTCTCCGCTGCGGCGTGGCTCACGCAGGCGGGTGCGAATCTCATCGCGCTCGCGGGCATGAAAAACGAGCGCGCGGATGCGTCTGCGCTCGGATTGATCGGGACAGTGACCATTGGCGCGGGCGAGACGGAGGCGATGGCCAACCGCCCGTATGTCTGCTGCATCAACGGTGTTCGAATCGGCTTTTTATCCTATGCAGAGCAGCGCGCGGGTGCGTTCTCCGGACGTGCGGATATTCTCGGCCTGATGGCTTACGATCAGGTGCGCATGCTGCTGAGCCAATGCGACCATGTCGTTGTGCTGACGCGCGCGGGGCTGGAAGCAGGTGAGCTGCCGCTGCCGGAATGGCGCGCGCGCTACCGCCGCCTGATCGACGCGGGCGCGAGCATCGTCGTCGATACAGGATCGGCCAGAGGCTGGGAAGCGCATCAACACGGCGCGGTGTTCTACGGGCTCGGTTCGCCGGTGAGTCCTGATTCGCTGGGGCTCTTTCTCACGCTGCGCCGCAACGGGCATCTGAACTATGAGGTGCGCGCGCTGGCCTGCACGGACGGGCTGCTCGATTTTTCAAAAAACGACGCGTTTCGGGCGAAGATCGACGCGCAGAACACCCTGCTCTTTGAAGACACGGCGTATGAAAGCGCGGCGGATGAGATGTGCCTTAGGCTCTATTGCGCGCGTGAAGCAGCGCAAAAACGCGGCGTGCTGGGGCTGTTTTCGCCGCAGGGGGACGAAGAGGAACGCCTGCTTTCGCTTCTGGAAAACGAGTCGCTCAGGCTCATGACCCTGCGCGCCATACGAAGCAAGCGCACTGCCGGGCAAGCCAAGCGGGAAAATGCGAAGAAATCGTGAAATTTCACCTGCGGAAGCCATCGTCCAACACCAGTTGTGGTATGCAGCCGCGTCTATCAAATCTATTGATAGGCCTGAAAAACACAACCATGACGGAATTTAGAACAATTATGAAACAATGTCCCTGGGTTGCGCCATTTTCCTGCGCTGTGATATAATATCGCAGTGTATGTTGCGAAGTAAGCGGAGGAGACTGCTTTGAAGCCGGCTGCGGTGCTGGACATCGGAAGTTCCAAAATCGTCTGTCTGTGCGGCAGTTTTGTCAATCGAGATGGCATTACCGTGCACGGCGTTTCTGTCTGCCCGTACAATGGCTATCACGCCGGCGCATTTTCCGATCATCGCTCTTTGCACAACGCGATTGTTGAGTCGGTTTCCAAGGCCGAGCAGGAGGCGCGCATGCGCATCCGCGAGGCGGCCATCAGCGTTCCGGCTCCGTTTTGCAAGATTGTCCTCGCCGAAGCGGCGCTGCCCATCGGAAGCCGCGGAAAGCGCGTGTTGGCGGAGGACATAGACGACGTCATCTCGCTCTCCCTCAAAAAAGTGAAACTGAGCGGATATGTCCTCATGCACAGCACGCCCGTCTCCTTCACGGTCGGCGGGGTGGTTTCTTCCGCTCTCCCGACGGGCGCAAAGACCGATGAACTCGGCGCGCTCGTTTCGCACATGTATGTGCAGGAAGAGTTTGTCCGCGCCATGGAGCAGGCGCTCTCCCCGCTCGATATCGAGATCTCCATGAGCGTCTCCGCGCAGCTCTGCGCAGCGCTTGCAGTCATCCCGGAGAAGGAGCGCGTACGCCCCGCGATTTTAATCGACGTTGGGTATACGCATACGGACGTGTCCATTGTGGAGAATGCGGCGCTCACCGATCAGCGTTCGATCGATGTCGGCGGCAAGCACCTGAGTTCAGACCTTGCGTTCGGTCTGGAAATTCCGCTGGAAACGGCGGAGCAGGTCAAAAGGCGTTTCGTCTTCTTGCAGGAGCCGTTGAGCAGCACGGAGATCGTGCGCGCGCCGAAAGGCGCAAAGCGCGTGGATCACGCCGCGATCGAGCTGATATTGGAAGCGCGCGCGGACGAGCTGGTTTCTCTGATTCGCGCGGCGATCAAGGAGATGGGTATCTCGACAGAGGCAAGCCCCATCACCTACCTCACCGGCGGCGGCATCGCCATGATGAAAGGCGGCATCGACTACCTCAAGCGCGGCTTGCAGCTGAACATTCAGCAGGACACGCCGTGGGTGGCGGATATGGATACGCCGAACTACACGAGCTGTTTCTCAGCGCTCGATTTTGTGTTACGCGCCACGAGTGATGATGTGGTGACCAATACGTCGCCCGCTACATTTGTGGACAGGCTTCGTAACCTTTTTACCAAATAAGGGGGACAAACAATGTTTGAACCGGACTTCGAGAACACTTCCTTTGCGCAGATTAAGGTCATAGGCGTCGGAGGAGCAGGGTGCAACGCAATTAACCGCATGGTGCAGTACGGACTGCGCGGCGTGGAGTTTGTCGCCATCAACACCGATAAACAGGCGCTGTATCTGGCCAAAGCGCCGATCAAAATCCAGATCGGCGAAAAGCTGACCAAGGGGCTTGGCGCGGGTGCAGATCCGGAAGTTGGCCGTAAAGCCGCGGACGAAAGCCGCGAGATGATCATAGAAGCGCTGCGTGGCACCGACATGGCGTTTATCACCGCGGGCATGGGCGGCGGAACCGGCACGGGCGCAACCTCAATCGTCGCCGAGTGCGCCAAAGAGCTTGGCATTCTCACCATTGCGGTAGTGACCAAGCCATTCACGTTTGAGGGGAAAGTGCGCATGCGCAATGCCGAAATCGGCATCGCATCGCTTCGTCCTGCCGTGGATACGCTCATCACCATTCCAAACGATAAGCTCATAGACCTCGTCGGCCGCGCGAGCCTGCCGGATGCGCTGCGCGTTGCGGACGATGTGCTCCGCCAGGGCATACAGGGCATTTCGGATCTGATCGCGGTGCCAGCCATGATCAATCTCGACTTTGCGGATGTAAAAACCATCATGCGTGAAAAAGGCCTTGCCCATATGGGCATCGGAAACGCCAGCGGCGAGAAGCGAGCGGCGGAGGCGGCCCGTCAGGCCATCGAAAGCCCGCTGCTTGAAACCAGCATCAACGGCGCGCGCGGCGTGCTGATGAATATCACAGGCGGCCCGGATCTGAGCCTGCTTGAAGTCAACGAAGCAGCAGAGCTCATCAGCGAAAACGTCGATCCGGAGGCCAACATCATCTTCGGCGCGGATATCGACGAGGCCATGGGCGATGCGCTGCGCATCACCGTCATCGCGACGGGGTTTGACCGCACCGATCGTATCGGCAATATTCAGGGCGTGCCGGGCTTTGGCGCGTTCAGCACATTCCGTACGCCGTATGGCAACACCGGCATGGGTGTAAATCAACAGCAGGCCGCCGCGCAGCAGCCGCAGCCCCAGCCGCAGATGCAGCCGTATCCCGCGCAGCCGCAGCCGCAGCCGTATCCCACCCAGCCGCAGTATCAGCAGCAGCCGATGCGGCAGAGCCAGCCGCCGCAGCAATATGCCTCGGCATCCTATGCGCCGCGCCGCCCGATCATGACGGACGAGCCGGTCGCAGCGCCGATCCCCCAGCCGCGGCAGGATCAGGTGTTCGGCGAGAACGACATTCGCCGGGATTATCAGGAAAAGCCCAAGAGCAAGCTGGATGTCCCCGCGTTCCTGCGCAACCGATAATGCAACTGAGCAATACAAAGCGCCACTCGAAAAGAGCGGCGCTTTTGCATGTGCAATATGCGTTAGAAGATCGAAAGAGTCAGAAATGAAAATCAAAAAACCAGAGATGCGCTACCCGTTCGTCGCGTTGCCGTCGCCAGTGATGGGGATCACGTCGCCAAGATAGGTTGGCAGCGGCTGAATGAGTGTGTAGATGAAGTCTTTGACCCGCGCGAGCACTTCCCGCGCTTCAAAGCGCGGCATGCCGGGGTAAGAGCGGCGGTCGGCAGCGACGCCGAAAGCGTCGAGCCCCAGCGCGCGGGCGACATACAGCGCACGATAGAGGTGATACTCCTGCGTGACGATGAGCACCGTCGTTACCTGAAAGATATCGCGCGCGCGATAGACGCTTTCATAGGTAGAAAACCCCGCGTGATCCATAAAGACGTGTTCTCCGGGAATGCCTGCGTCTAGCGCGTAGGTTTTCATGGCGTTCACCTCGTCATAATCGTGCTGCCCGTGGTCTCCGCTCATCAGCAGGCGGTCGGAGGTGCCGGTTTCGTAAGCACGGATGCCCGTTATCAGCCGGTCTTCCAGCACCCCGCTGGGTGCGCCGCAGTCCCAGACGCGCGCGCCGAGCACGAGGATCGCGTCCGCGTCAAAGCTTGCCGCTTCCTCCGGCGTGAGGATGAGATCCTGCACGGACGCGCGCATGTATGCGCTGATGCCGAGCGGCAGCAGGGCGGAGACGAGAAACAGCGCGGCAAGAACGATCAGCGCGCGCTTCTTTTTGGAGGGGTTGGTTTTGTTGTTTGCTATCATGGCTTCATGATACGGTATTTTTGTGGAATAAATGCGAAGGAATGGCCAACGGAATGTTACCAGAGTTTGCTTTTTTGTAAACGAAGTGATTTTGATACGGTTTTAGAGTCATAAGGCTCTGGTTTCAATCGAAAGAAACCCTGACGTGTATTTGTCAGGTTTGTTTTGCTATACTGGAGAAAACGCGGAAGGAGAGGAAACGCTCATGCACTACGCCGACTACAAGACCATCCTCTCGCCGCAAAACGGTATGAACCTCTACCGCGGTTGCACCCACGGCTGCATCTACTGTGACAGCCGGAGCAAATGCTACCAGTTTGACCACGATTTTGAAGACATCGAGGTCAAGCGCGATGCCGTGAAACTGCTCGAGCAGCAACTGCGCAAAAAGCGCCAGCCGTGCATGATTGGAACCGGCTCGATGTGCGACCCCTACATCCCGCTCGAAGCAGAATTGCAGATCACGCGGCAAAGCATCGAGGTCATCGAGCGCTACGGCTTCGGGCTTGCGATTTTAACGAAATCCGCGCGGCTCATGCGCGATCTTGACCTGCTCAAGCGGATCAACGCGCGAACCAAATGCGTCGTGCAGACCACGTTAACGACGTTTGACGAGGCGCTGTGCAAAAAGATCGAGCCGCACGTTTCCTCCACGCGGGAGCGCTTTGAAATGCTGATGGCGCTGAAGCAGGAAGGCATCCCGACGGTGGTCTGGATGACGCCGATTCTGCCGTTTATCAATGACTTGGCGGAGAATATACGCGGTCTGCTGGACTATTGCGTTCAGGCGGGCGTAAAAGGAATCCTTTGCTTCGGCTTTGGTGTCACGCTGCGCGAAGGCGACCGCGAATACTTCTACGCCGCGCTGGATCGCGATTTCCCCGGTGTAAAGCAGCAATATATTCGCACGTTTGGAAACGCTTACAGCTGCATGAGCCCCAACAATGCAAAGTTGATGGAGCTCTTCCGCAGAACATGCAAACAACATGGGATTCTCTATCAATCCAACGACGTGTTTCGCTATCTTTGGACGTTTGAATCAAAAGAGCAGCAGATCAGCCTGTTTGATGCGTGACATCACGTATTTGCCGTATAAGCAGATACGAAATATAGAAAGATCCCGCACAGCGGTGAAACGCTCTGCGGGATCATTTGTCTTTCCCCCGCGCGCAAACCGTCCGGGGGGGATGGGCGGCTTGCGCGCATGGCTGGTGGGGGGCACGCCGCCCATGGGGGGTCTTGCGGCGTATTGTCATCGTCCGCATAAAGCACGGACGAAATGACGCATGAGAGCCGAGCCGGAGAGCTGGCTGCTACTGCTCGGCGGGTTTGTACTCGCCAAAGGTGACGTTGAGCGTGAGTTGCGAGCCGTCGCGCTGAATGGTCAGCGTGACCGTATCTCCCGCGTTATATGCGCTGATGGCGGCGGCAAGGACGGTATTGGAGGTGATGTCCATGTCGTCTATCTTCAGGATCAGATCGCCCGCCTTCAATCCGGCGGCATCAGCCGCGCTGCCCGTAACGACCTGCGCGATCTGCACGCTGGAAATCGCGCTGCCAAAGAAGTTTCCGAAGAGTCCGTTGCCATTGCGGTTGCTGCCGTCGCTTGAGCCGGTGGATAGCGTCACATCCTGTGTATACACGCCAAGATAGGCCCTTCCTAGCACATATCCGTGGTCGATGAGGTTTGATATGATGGTCTTGACGCTGCTCACAGGGATAGCAAAACCAAGCCCTTCCGAGTTGCTGCTGCTGGCCTTTGCGTTGACAATGCCGATGAGCGAGCCGCTGGCGTTGAAAAGCCCGCCGCCGGAGTTGCCGGGGCTGATGGCGGCGTCGGTCTGAATCAGCGTCATGTCGGTGTTTTCTACCGTGACTTCGCGGCTCAGCGCGCTGATGATGCCGCTGGTGGCAGTACCACGCAGCTCGCCCAGCGGGTTGCCGATGGCGATGACATCCTCACCGACCGTGAGCATGTCGGAGTCTCCCAGCGTTGCGGGCGTTAGCCCGGTTGCGTTGATCTTGATCACGGCGAGGTCGCTGCGCGAATCGGAGCCGATCAGCGTCGCCTCATATTCCGTATCGTCGTTGAGAATGACCTTGATGGTCTCTGCGCCGTTGACGACATGCCTGCAGGTGATGATGTATCCATCGCTGGTGAGAATAATACCGCTGCCGCTGCCGGACTGCACCTGTTGGCTCTCGTTGTTGCCGCCGGAGAAGCGGGACCCATAGCCGCTCACGGTGGCGTAGATGTCGATGCCGACGACGGAAGGCGCGGTGAGTTCGATGATTTGCGCCTTGCTATACGAGCTGGCAAAGCTGCCGGAAACAGACGTTGAAAGGCTTGCGCCGCTGTTGTCGGCCTCGGTTGCGCTGAGTGCGCTGAACTCCGCCTGCTGCTGCGCGGAGAAGGAAGATAGTTGCTCGGAAACATACACCCGCGTGTAAAGGCCGCCGAGCACACCGCCGAGCATGGCCGCGACAAGCATAAACGCAATCAACGCAGGAATGCGCACGCCGCGCGGCTCGCGGCGTTTCGGTGCGCGCGCGCCGTCCGGCAGGGAGGGAGAGTACCGTTCGTACCAATCGTTGTTCTGATCCATATTCGATCGCTCCTTTCGGGAGAGGTTGTGTCGTTCTCGTGGGTTGGGGGTTGCTTCGATCCGATGTGTCATTCATTACTCGCGCGGGATCGCTTTTTGCTGTCCCTATGATCCGGCGTGAAAT
>DNFZ01000154.1 GCA_003486785.1 Clostridiales bacterium
AGTCGGGTTGTTTTCTCCGCGCGCCGATCCTTGCTCCAGAGCACGATCTGCAAAGCGAATATGATCACGAGTGGAACGATACAGGCAGCAAGCACGGGCTTCATGCTGGTTGTAACATCTGCAATGCTGCCCATCACAAGCGGCAGCAGAATGCCGCCCAGCCCGCCAAAAGACATCAATATCCCGAAAACGGTCGCCTGATAGTGCGGAAATTTCCGACTGCCCGCGGCGAGTAACGTCGGGTAAACCGCGGAGCATCCAAGCCCCATTACTCCAAACGAGACGATCGAGAGCGCCACGCCGCCGGTTGAGAGGCATATGGCAAGCCCAACTGTGGTAATCAGCGTCAGAACGCCGACGAGCAGGTGCGGGTTGCTCCTGATGCGCGCCGCGATCAGCCGCCCGGCTGCCGCAAACAGCCAGAACACGGACAGCGCAAGCGTGATGTGCAGCGTGTTTTGAGAGATCGCGCCGATGTAGCGAGACACGTAGAACGTCAACCCCGCTTCCACGGCAAAGTACATCATCAGCGAGCAGCTCAAAAGCAGCAACACGCCGCTTCTGAGCAGGCGTAGCGTAACAGGCTGCCGTGTTTCCGTCTTTTCGATGCGATTCGGATAGACGGGCAGCGGATAACTCAAGCGCAGAAATATCGCAAAGAGTACGACCAGTAGCGCGATATTCAGCGCCATAACCGCCGTCCAGTCCCGAAAGAGTTCGAGAAGCCCCATCGCGACAAACGGCCCTGCAATCGTGCCGAGCGCATAAAACAGGCGGGAATGATTGAGTACTTTGTTTGCATTTTCCGGGTCGATATCCGTTAAGATGGAGGACAGCGTCATCTCAAATATACCAAATGCCAGGCCGGAGATAAAGAAGCCCGCGCCGATGCCCACCGCGCTCCGGCTCAACAGCGCAAGCGCAAACCCGGCCAACATGCCCGCAAATGCAAGCGTAACCACCGGCCTTCTGCCGAAGCGATCCGTTGCCTCCCCTGTCAAAATCGGGCTGATCGTGAAGCCGACAAACGTCATGGTAATGATCAGGCCCAGCGCCGTGTTCTTCAGCCCGTATTTGAGGCCGATTTCTCCCACAACGCGCTGGAGCATCGAAAAATACAGCCCGAGGAAGAGGAAGACCGCAAACAAATATGCAATGGTTGTTTTCTTCTGTTTCACCGCTGCGCCTCCTGCGTTTCTCATCGGTATTGCTTCGCCCCGCTTCCGCGAAAGCCGCTTGCCGGATCCGGTGGCGGGGATAAGGCGCACATGCGGTTGCGTGCTCATACGATCGCATATCTAAACCGCCTTCCGGAAGAAGGCGGTTTCTCCAGCAAGCCTGACTACGCCTTACAGACCGCAGGATCTGAGGTAAGCCACGCTCTTTCTCAGCATATCCGCCGTTCCGCCGATCTCCAGCGTCGAAGCATGGATCTCCTTGCGGTCGGCGAGCACTTCCGCAACGCCCTTGATATCGATGACGCCGTCGCCGAGTGCGATGGTCGAAAACCCGCAGCCGAACTGCTTGCCGCGCCGCTCGATCCACTCCGCGCCCAGATCCTTCCAGTGCACATGGAAGATTTTGTCCTTGAATTTTTTCGCCATCTCAACCGGATCCGTTCCGCCCAGCCAGGAGTTGCCGGTGTCCATATTCACGCCCAGAGATTTCGGGTTGCCGAGGCAGTCCATGATGTCCTGAATCCCTTGAATCGTGTCCGTGATCGGGCCGTGCGGCTCNNATTGACGCCGAAGTCTTCCGCCATCTGGCAGGGAACGACCAACTTCTCCGCAATCGTGAAGATGCGCTGTTCATAGGTGAGTTTTTTCGCCCATTCCGAATGCGGTTCGTTCTCGGTCGTCACGCAGTCACGAATGCCGATCGCGGCGGCGAACTTGATGCCTTTCATGATGCCGGCCGTTTGGAACGTGGCTGGATTGCTCGGCTCCAGCAGCGAGCCGTGCACGCAGACGGTAGAGGGCGTAATGCCGTATTTTTCAAACAGACGCTTTGTCGCAAACGGGTCGCCGTCGAGGCTGACCGTCGCCGCAAGCCCCGCCGAATCAAACATGCTGCTGCCTTCGTGTACGTCCGTGATGTCCGCACAGGTGAAGCCCGCCTCTTTTGCCAGCTGCAGCTGGCGTTCGATGGACGTATATGGCTCTAACGCTAGGAATACACCAATGTTCATATAAAATCCTCCTCGTTTGAATTCAAATAGATGCAGTGTGAGCCGCAGTGCATGCAGCGGTCTTTGCATGACACGGTTCTCTTCTCTTCGGAGACGAATGGTTCCTCAAACGCCGCGCGGTCTTCGCGCCATGCAAAAGGCTCGATTGCGCGGAAGTCTCGCCTAGTGAGTCAGTCGTTTTTCATAGCGGCGTCAAACGCGCCCTGGTTGGCGTTGATGTTCACGTTCTTGGCAAACGCGCATGCTTCCGTGCCGCCGCGGATGCGCTCCATGCCGGAGTCTTCCCATTCTACAGACAGCGGTCCCTCATAGCCGATCGCGTTGAGTTCGCGAATGATCGCCTCAAAGTCCACGTGTCCTCTGCCGAGCGAGCGGAAGTTCCAGCCG
>DNFZ01000270.1 GCA_003486785.1 Clostridiales bacterium
TTTGTTGCTTCGTCGCTGGGGTCTCCGGACCGAAACTAAAAAATATTGTTTCGGAGGGGAAAAAGTATGAAAAAGAGAATGATGGCACTGCTGGTATGCATTCTGTTGCTGGCCATGATGATTCCGGGCGTAGCGCAAGCGAGAGGAAACAACGCCCCCCGTGCAGCGATCACCGCGCGGGTCGTGCGCTATAGCGATGCGCAGTTTAAAATTCTCGAGCGCATGGTCGCAACGGCGAACCGGCAGATCGAGATCGCGGTGAAATTTGCACAGCTCACGCCATGGAACGATGTACCCTGGCTACTGGCCTATGTAGACAGCATCGTTGCAAACGTGTTTGCGTATGCAAATTCTATTGGCGCGGTCGTGGTTTGCGAGTATACTACCTATTATATCGACGGTCAGTATGTATTGATCGATCCGCTGCGCGTGATTCCGCTCTAACACAAACGGAAGCGCCTGGCGGGGCGGGGAGCGGAAATGATCAGAGCTAGCGGGGATTTCGAGGAGATTTTCGGCGTGCATGCCGCGCAGATGCTGGAAATCTGCCGCGCAATCAAGGCCTTGCCGGATGTTGAAAAGATCGTGCTCTTCGGTTCTTTTGCCAAAGGCAACGCGAAAAAACAGAGCGATATCGACCTTGCGGTGTTTTTCGATGCTTCAGATGCGCGTCTGCTGCGCCAATATCGCCAGCTGGCGCGTATTTGCGTGAACGCAACGCTCGATATTCAGGTTCAACCATTTCATACCTATGAATTAGCTACGCCGTGTGGTATTATAGAAGAAATTGAGGCGTACGGATTGGAGCTTTGCCCCTGAAAAGGACCGTCTGAAACGGAGGAAAGCTCCGGGGGATGGAATGGACGGCATACGGTTCAACCGAAGAGCGGCAGAGGGCGCATCCGCTGCAGAGAGCGAAACCAGCGCGCAGCTGCTGACAAAGCAGGGCGACTTTGAAGTGGTGCTTCACCGCATCACGGGCGAGTCTGTCGCGTGGCTGTATCCGGCCAGCGATCCCGCTGCGATGGAATATTTCTTCATTCACAAAGGCGGCGTCGATCTGGTGCTGGACGACGGCGTGGTATCGCTTGGCGCGGGAGAGTCCTTTACTGTATCAGGCTTGAAACACGATGTTCCGGTGAAGATGCTCAAGGACTCGGAACTCGTCTACGTTACCAATTGTCCGGCGTTTGAAGCGGCGGAGCATTTTGACGTGAGCCTGAAAGAGCTGCTCGCGCGCATCGATGAAAAAGACCACTACACCACGCGCCACAGCAAAGCGGTTTTGCAGTATTCGCTCGCGCTTTACGATGCCATGAAGGATCGCGGGCCCGATATCCCGCGGGACGATCTTGCGATCGCTGCGCTGTTTCACGACGTTGGCAAATGCTTTGTGCCAGTTGAGATTTTGCAAAAGCCGGATCGATTGGAGCATGCGGAGATGCGCTATATTCTGCGCCATCCAGTCGACAGCGGGCGCATGCTGCTGCCAAATTTCGGCGAGCAGATCGCAGAGATCGCGCGCAACCACCATGAGCGGCTCGACGGCAGCGGATATCCGCGCGGATTGCGGGCGGAGGACATCAGTCTTTCGTCGCAGATTGTGGCCGTTGCAGATGTGTTTGACGCGATGACGACCGACCGCGGCTACAACACGGTCAAGGGTTTTTTTGAGGCGGCGGAGGAGCTCATCGCCCTTTCGCACCAGTTTGATAAAAGGATCACCAGCGTGCTGATGCAGCTTGTCAGCAGCGGGTCGCTTGAAGAAGGAGGGGCAGCGGCACATGAATAGAGCGGAAAAATGCGGATATTGGCTGATGTTATCGGATTACGACCTCGGCACGATCGACGCGCTGATCAAAGGCGAGCGGTGGGTCTACGTCGCTTATCTTTGCCAGCAGGCGGTCGAGCGGCAGCTCAAGGGTATGTATGTGTACTATCTGGAAACCGAGCCGCCCAAAACGCACAATGTCAACTTTCTCTTTTCGAAGATCACGGGCAGCGAAGCGTTTCGCGCGGCAAACGACATATCCCGCTTTGACGAGCGCAAAAACGACTGCGAAGATTTTTTGATGGATGTGATGTTTTACTATATGTCCGACTATCCGTTTTCCTATAAGAACATCACCGCCCGTTTTGTAGATAGCCGGCTTGCCAATGAGCTGTACCAAAAAACGCTGCTCTTCGTCGCATGGCTGCGCTCGTTAGTACCGAAGATAGAAATACCGGACGCACCGGCATAACACCTGCGTTTTATCACCTGTTCACAAGGCACTACGAAACAATCGTTGATCGAAACAGGACATGTCAAAGGCCACCCGCCCGGGTGGCCTTGTTGCATGCGCGATTGATTCGGGTTACCCCGCAGGGGTCGCTTCGGGAACCGGCGTAGAAAACGCATCGGACCCCGGTTTGCTGGTTACATGCGGCTCTACGGTGTCGCGTAGATAGTTTGCCCCCTGATCGAGCAGGTCGGCCGCGTCCTCGGCAATGCCCGAATCCTGCATAAAGAGCAAGATCTCATCCCAGGCTTGCTTGCCGAGCACGCGCAGAGAGCTGATCAGGCGCCCGAGCTTTCCGCTGAGCAAATCCTTGCTGTCCAGATAGCTGAGCACCGCTAAGAGCAAGATCAGCAACACCACAAGGATGCCGATCAGGCGAAAGATAAATTTCATGTTTTGTTCCTCCGAAAACGCTAAAGGCAAGCAGGGCATCGCTTACCACATACAGTATACTACGATACCAATACGCCTGTTGTGAATGTTGTGTAAAATCGAACTGATTATTCATGCCGATTGTGCGCCGTCGTGCTTTTAGAGACACTCCCTGGACGCGGCTGCGCGTCTACTCAATCGCCAAACGCTCCGTGCGCGCAAGCGCCGTTTCGATCATCTGCGAAAAATCGACCATGGCTTCGCTCTTGCGAATCTCTTCCAGCTTCGGACGCGTCACGGGATGCTGCGGTACAAAAACGGTGCAGCAGTCTTCAAACGGCTGGATGGAGGTCTCATAGGACCCCATCGCCTTGGCGCGATTGACGATCTCTTCCTTGTCAAACCCGATCAGCGGGCGAAAGACGGGCAGCGTGACCGCATCGTTGGTTACAATCAGACTTTCGACAGTCTGGCTTGCGACCTGGCCGATCGACTCTCCGGTAACGAGCGCCTGCGCGCCGCAGGCGAGCGCAAGCTTCTCCGCAATCTGCATCATAAGCCGCCGCATGAGTACGGTGGTTTCGCTTTTCGGACATTTTTCATGGATGGCGAGCTGGATTTCCGTAAACGGAACCAAATAGAGCGTTACATCGCCCGCGTAGCTTGCTAAAATGCGTGTGAGTTCAACCACCTTGTCGCGCGCGCGCTCGCTGGTGTATGGATAGCTGTAAAAATGTACGGCGGAGATGCGCACGCCTCGTTTTGCGATCATATGGCCCGCCACGGGGCTGTCGATTCCGCCGGAGATGAGCAGCATCGCGTGGCCGTTTGTGCCGACCGGCATGCCGCCCGCACCGGGTTTTT
>DNFZ01000060.1 GCA_003486785.1 Clostridiales bacterium
GCTAAACCCATCTTACACTACGAGATGCAGAAAATCAATAATATGTAGTGTAAAAGTTACACTACAAATAACCAGTAATTAGAAAAATGTAGTGTAAGAAAAAAGAAGAGTTCACCCCCGCCGACAACCGCCAGCGGGGGCAACTTCGTTTCCTTTACATCAAGGAACTATCTCTTTTTTCTGGAAAGGCTCAGCATTGAAAGCCCAAGAAACAGAATGCCGGACACCGCCAGCAGCCCGATGCTCATAATCGGCGTGACCGTCGTCTCCCCGACCTTGAACATCACGCCCAGCATCTCCTTAAACCCGTCCACCGCTTCCACAGGCGCGCCCGCAAACCCGGTCTTGATGGGGCCTTCCATAATCACCTGCCTGAGCATCAGCGCCGAGTGCGACGGCGGAAAAAGCTTGATGACCCACTGCACCCCTTCCGGCAGCTGGCCGATCGGGATATAGATGCCGGTCATGAAGCCGATGATGGTGCCGATGATGGTGCTCGCGATGGAAAACGCATTGATGCTCTGGAAAAACGAGACGAACAAGAGCATCATCGCGGTATTGCTAAACGTGGAAATCAAGATCAGTCCGAAGATCTTGAGCAGCTGCACCCCCGTAAACAGCGCGCCGCCGCCGCTGAGCAGATACAGCTGGCAGAGCACGAGCGCGATGACGCACATGATAACACCGATGATAAAGGCGCTGAGGATATAGCCGCCAGCGATGCTTGCGCGCGGCAGCGGGGAGGAGTGGATATCCTTGATGATCTTCTTGGTCTTATCCTCCACCATCGCGCCAAACGCGCCCATCGTGGTGGTGACCGAAGTCACCGCGATCAGCCCAGCGACGATCCAGCTGTCCATGATCGTTCGCGCGCCGGTAATGTCGCTCATGCTTCTGGTCCAAACGTCGCCTAAGAAGAGCGCATACATGCCGATGATGATGAACACCGACAGCAGCGAGAAGAACACGGAGGCCTTGTCCTTAAAAAAGACGAGGAGGTTGCGCTTGGTAAAGTTAATCATGCGATCGCCTCCTTTTTATCGAGTAAAGCGGAGAGATTGCTATGAAAAAAGTTGATCATTCGCGAATCTCCTTTCCGGTGATGGCGATAAACGCATCGTCCATCGTGCCTGTCGTCACCGTAAAGCCGGTGATGCTCTCTTTATATGTCTCCAGCAGCGGCAGCGCGGCGAGCGTGTTTGCCACACGCAGCGTCACGCGGTCTGCAACCACTTCCGGCACGAGACCGGCTTGGGTGAGCCGCGCGGCAAGCGCCTCCGGTTCCTTGGAGATCATCGTGAGCTTGTCGCTCGTGAAGCGCTCCTTGAGGTCGGAAGGCGTGCCCTTGGCGACGATGTTGCCGTCGTCGATGACGATGACGAAATCCGCCTCCGCCGCCTCTTCCATATAGTGCGTGGTGAGAAATATGGTCATGCCCGCGTCGCGCTGGAGCTTTGTAATCGTCTCCCATACGCTCTTGCGCGTCTGCGGGTCGAGGCCGGTAGTCGGCTCGTCGAGAAAGAGAATCTTGGGCGTGTTCACCAGCGCGCGGGCGATGTCGCATCTGCGCCGCTGGCCGCCGGAGAGGTTGCCATACGGGCGCTTGAGAATCTCAAAGATGCCAACGCGCTCGGCAATCTCGCGGATGGTCTTCTCGAGCTGTTTCCCCCGCAGCCCGTAGAAGCCCGCGCGAATGCGGAGATTTTCCTGCACGGTGAGCAGTGGGTCTAAGAGCCCGTCCTGAAACACCGCGCCGATGCTCTGGCGAATGGCGTTGTCGTCACGGCCGAGCAGATTTCCGTCCACCTCGATCGTGCCCGCGTCCGCCTTGAGAAAGGTGCAGATGATGTCGATGGTGGTGGATTTACCCGCGCCGTTGGGTCCTAAAAACGCGAAGATCTTTCCCGCCTCCACGTAAAAGTCAATGCCCTTGACCGCTTGCACCGCGCTGTAGCTCTTTTTCAGTCCGGCGACTTCGATGATATGGCTCAATCAACTTTCCCCCTTTTTTTCATGATTTCGCCCCAAAGTATAATGTACTTCATCTGATGAGGCAAGAGGGCATTGGTTAAATTTTGTTGATATTTCCTGTTTTCGTTCAAGAACAAGAGTCAAACGTGCCGCATTGACGAAGGTGCGCGTTTACCGTTAAAATAAGATGTTTCCCATGCATATCCGCACAAAGCGTCTCTGTAACGATCATCGTATCGGGAAAGACGCATGCGCGCTTGCTTTGACAGCGCACCGCTTCGGTCGGCGCCGAAAGAAGGATGGCTCATGAACGCTTACGATTTTGACCAATGCATCTACCAAGGAGACAGCACCATCGATTTTTTCCGCTTTTGCCTGCGGCGTCAGCCCGCGCTCCTGCGGTATTTCTTCTGCCAGCTCTGGGGGCTTGCGCTCTTTGCGTTCGGGTTTATACAAAAGACGGCGTTCAAGCAGCGCTTCTTTTGCTTCCTGCAGGGCGTGAAGGATATAGACGGCACTGTGGACGCCTTCTGGCAAATACACGCGCAAAAAATCGGCAGCTGGTATCTTGCGCGCAAAACACAGGACGATCTGATCATCTCCGCTTCGCCGACGTTCCTGCTGCAGCTCTGCTGCATGCGTCTTGGCGTGAAGCATTTGATCGCTTCCCGTGTCGATCCCGCGACGGGTCGATTCACGGGCGAAAACTGCTACGGCGCGGAGAAGCCAAAGCGCCTGCTTGCGGATCTGGGGTTGGATGCGGTGGACGTGTTTTTTTCCGATTCGCTCTCCGATTTGCCCATGTCGCAGATCGCGACGGAAAGCTTCATCGTCCGCAAGGGGCAGATCACGCCATGGGCGGACTTTCGACCGAGCGGCATGGAAAAAGCAAAGCGCTATTTCTTCTCGTTTGAGTTTTTTCGTTTTCTGATCA
>DNFZ01000113.1 GCA_003486785.1 Clostridiales bacterium
CGGCGCGGTTTCCGAATCCGCAACCATATTCAAGGACAATAAGATCAGTTCGACCGAGCTTACGCTGCTGCGTATGAACGGCGCGGTCGGCGATATTTTAAGCCAGTTTTACGACAAGAATGGTAACGTTGTGGAATGCGACCTGCACGAGCGGCTGGTTACCACAAAGCTCAACGTGCTTAAGACCTACAGCAACGTCATCGGCGTCGCTGCGGGCGAAAGCAAGGTTGCGGCAATCCACGCGGCGCTGCTGGGACGGTATCTCGATGTGCTCGTCACGGACGAAGACACAGCGCAGCTGCTTGCTGAATTCAAGTCTTAATGGATTGAGGTGAATCGAATGGCGCAGTACTTAATGGCAATCGACGCGGGCACAGGCAGTGTCCGCGCCGTCGTATTCGATCTGGACGGTCGTCAGGTCTCTGTCGAGCAGCGTGAATGGACGCATCTGGAAGACCCGCGCTTTCCCGGATCGATGGACTTTGACGTCGAGCACAACTTTCGCCTTGTTGTAGAGTGCATCAGCGGTGCAATCAAGCGGGCAAATATCGCAGGCGGTGAGATCATCGCGCTCTCGACCACGAGCATGCGCGAGGGCATCGTGCTATATGACCGAGACGGAAAAGAGATCTGGGCATGCGCAAACGTAGATGCGCGCGCGGGAAATGAGGTTTCCCAGCTGATGGCGATAAGCCCGCGTATCGAAAGGGATATCTATTCCGTCTCCGGGCAGACCTTCGCCCTCGGCGCGCTGCCTCGCATTCTCTGGGTCAAAAACAACCTGCCCGAGGTGTATGAGAAGACCACCGCGGTGACTATGCTCAACGATTGGCTCATCTACCGCATCAGCGGCATACTGGCATTGGAGCCTTCCAATGGCTCAACCACCGGCATGTTCGACCTGAACGCGCGCACATGGGACCCAAAGATCGCCAACCGGTGCGGCTTGAAAGATGATATTTATCCTCGCGTTTATGAGAGTGCAACGCCCGTCGGCACGGTTTCCAAAGCGTTCGCGGACTTGACGGGCATATCCGATCAGTGTCTTGTCGTCACCGGCGGCGGAGACGCGCAGCTTGGCTGCATCGGCGTCGGCGCGGTGAACCCCGGTCAGGCCTGCCTCTTCGGGGGTAGCTTTTGGCAGCTAGAGTACAACGTCCAAAAACCCGTCACCGACAAGGACTGCCGCGTGCGCGTCAACTGCCACGCGGTGCCGGGGCTGTGGCAATATGAGCTCATCGCATTCTTCCCGGGGCTTGTGCTCCGCTGGTTTCGCGATGCGTTCTGTCAGGCAGAGACGCAACTGGCGCAGCAGACCGGGCTTGACGCATACTATCTGCTTGAACGTGAAGCGCGGGATGTCCCCGCCGGCTCCAATGGCATGATGTGCACGTTTTCGGACGCGATGAACTACATCAGCTGGAAGCACGCGGCGCCGGGCTTTCTCAATTTCTCGCTGGATGCCGGCAAGTTCAACCGCGGCGTATTCTATCATGCCCTGCAGGAAAACGCCGCTCTCGTCACCCTCGGCCACAAGCAGATCGTCGAGTCCATCACCGGACATACGATCGATCGCATACTCTTTGCATCCGGCGCATCAAAGAGCCCGTTGTGGTGCTCCATTGTAGCGGATACGCTCGGCATCCCTGTCACCGTTCCGCGCGTCAAAGAAGCCACAGCGCTCGGAACCGCGATTCTCGCCGGGGTTGGCGCGGGCGTATACGATAATCTGAATGAAACGGCGGCACGGCTCTGCGTTCATGAAAAAACCTATGAACCGAGCAAAGAGAATCACGAAATCTATCTGGAGCTTTTCGAGCGCTGGAAAACGGTCTATCGCAACCAGCTCGCGCTGGCCGATCAAGGCCTGACCAATCATATGTGGAAAGCGCCGGGGATATAACGTTTGCCTGCGCGTCTGCCGGAGGCATAGATCCTGTTTACAGAAAATGCATGAAGAAAGCGAATCAGAGGTGTAAAAAATGTTTACTGTGAGTGAATCCGAAAAAGAATACCGTTTTGGTGACAGTGGCCCGAAGTATCTTATGCGCGGCCCGCGAATCGGCTGCGGCGTTGTCGTACTCAAGCCCGGACAAGATTTTAAAGGCCATTATCATAAAGTGATGGAAGAGAATTTTTTTCTGCTCGAAGGTCAGCTCGACTTTTTTATCGACGATCAGAAAACGACCGTGGGCGCCGGAGAACTCATCCACGTTGAACCAAGCGAATCGCATTATTTGATCAATAATTACGATCAGCCCGCAAAAGCCGTTTTCATCCTCGGCCCATATACAGACAATGACAAATTTGAATAAATAAAGGAGGTCTCCTGTTATGCCAGACATTGAAACAGCCAGCAGCAAAGACTACGGTCTAGAAATCCCCTATCAGAGCCAGGGATTCCACGTAAAAGGATCCGATCATTACGATTGGGGTATGAAAAGCCGCCTTTCGCGCATTTTTCAGCCGAAAAGCGGCCGAACGCTGATGCTCGCGTTTGACCATGGTTATTTCCTCGGGCCAACATCGGGTCTTGAGCGTCTCGACCTGAAGATTCCACCGCTCGTGCCGTATATCGACGTGCTGATGGGCACGCGCGGCGCACTGCGCAGCTGCATTTCCCCCGCTCTTTCGGGCGACAAGGCGATCGCGCTGCGCTGCTCTTCCGGCTCGTCTGTTTTAGACGAAGATTTAAGCAACGAGTGCATCAGCGTTGATATCCAGGATGCCGTACGCATGAATGCGGACGTTATGGCGTTACAGGTGTTTGTTGGCGCGCCCTATGAAAAGCAAACCATCGAAAACCTCTCCATCACGATAAATGAAGGCATGAGGCACGGCATTCCGACCATGGGCGTTGTGGCGGTCGGTAAAACCATGGAACGCACGCCGCAGTACTTCCGTCTTGCTACGCGAATGATTGCCGAATTTGGCGCGCAGATCGTCAAGAGCTACTATTGCGACGATTTTGAAACCGTGACCGCGAGCTGCCCCGTGCCGATCGTTATCGCCGGCGGCAAGAAATTGCCGGAGCCTGAAGCGCTCACCATGTGCTATCGTGCGATCCGCGAGGGGGCGGCTGGCGTAGACATGGGGCGCAACATCTTTCAGGCGGATCATCCGATCGCCATGGTTCAGGCCGTCCGCGCCATCGTGCATGACAATCTCACAGACAAGCAAGCCCTCGAGCTGTATCAAGATCTCAAGAAATAACGCTTCTGTTCTTCGCGAGATGCAAAGGCCCCAAAACGAGCACGTTTTGGGGCCTTTATCAGTAGTGTCATTTGGAAGGATAGGGCGGCTGAAAAGGTTTATTTCTCAAATCAGGTTGCGTGTGTTTCGGGCTTTTACTTCGCCTAAGCGGCAGGGCAGCCGATCACAACACTTCGATGTTTCCTCTTTCCACAATGCCTTTCATGGCGTTCTTGGTATCGAATATCAACCCGGCATATTGTTGAATCAAGCCATAGTCCACATTTGAATGCGCCGCGGTAACGATGACCAGGTCGGCATCACCCAGCACCGCTCCGTTCAATTCCGAAAGGCTCTTCATCTCCAGCGCGCCATGCCGAAACCGCGGAATCCAGGGATCGTAGTATGACACGTCCGCCCCTTCAATGAGCAATCGCTGGATGACGTCGATGGCCGGACTTTCGCGGTAATCGTCGACGTCTTGCTTGTATGCAACCCCTACGACGAGCACCTTCGCGCCGTTCATGGCCTTCTTGTGCCGGTTCAGCATTTTCATCGCCCGCTCGACACAGTATTCCGGCATGCGATCGTTGATCATCATCGAGCTTTCTATCATTGACGTATGGACTCCGTACTCGCGCGCTTTCCAGCTTAGATAGTAGGGGTCAAGCGGGATGCAGTGCCCGCCAAGCCCCGGGCCGGGATAGAAAGCCTGAAACCCATAGGGCTTTGTCTTTGCCGCCTCAATGACCTCCCATACGCTGATTCCCATTCGTTTGCAAAGAATCGCCAGTTCGTTGATCAACCCTATATTGATATTGCGATAGGTGTTTTCCAGAATTTTTTCCATCTCGGCAATCGCCGGAGACGAAACGCGATGCACCGGCGCGGAGAGAACGTTTTCATACAACGTCGCCGCAATGTCGGTGCACGCAGGCGTAACGCCCCCCACCACTTTGGGCGTATTCTTGGTTTTGTAAATGAGATTTCCGGGATCGACTCTTTCCGGCGAGAACGCGAGATGAAAATCCTTCCCGCAGGTCAACCCGGATGTCTCCAAAATTGGCTTGAGCAGCTCTTCCGTCGTGCCCGGATAGGTTGTGGATTCTAAAACAACGAGCATGTCTTTGTGAAGATACGGCACCAAGCTTTCCGTCGATGCTTTGACATAGCTGATATCCGGTTGCTGATGCTTGTCAAGCGGCGTAGGAACACAAATGCAGACGCAATCGCACATCGCAGCTTCCGAAAAATCGGACGTTGCTTTCAAAAATCCGGAAACAACCAGCGCATTCAGGTCTTCGTTGACCACATCGCCGATGTAATTCTGCCCGGCGTTGACCATATCCACCTTTTCTCTTTGCACGTCAAATCCGATGACATGGTACCCCACCTTCGCCTTTTCCACGGCCAGCGGAAGCCCGACATATCCCAGCCCGACCACTCCTAGCGTCGCGGTTTTATTCAGCAGCTTCTCCTTAATCTTGGTCATACACTTGCCTCATATATTCACGGATAGATTGAATCACCCTGTCCTGGTCTTCCTTGCTCAAGTACGGCCCCATTGGCAGGGACAAGCATCGCTGAACGACGCTCTCCGTGATCGGAAAAGCTCCGTCCGCATACCCGCCGTTCAGAATTGCGCTCTGCTGGTGCATACCCCTCGGATAATAAACCATGCTGGGGATGCCTTGACTCTTCAAATGATCCCTCAGCCCGTCCCGCTGCCGTGGCGTTTCCAGCAGGATCGTGTATTGCGCCCAGCTTGAGCGGTATCCTTTCATGATGAAAGGAACCTTCACAACGTCTTCCAGCGCTTCGGAGTAGCGTTGGGCGATGTGATTTGCATCGTCAAGCTCATGGTCGATGAACGCATGCAGTTTGGGCAAAAGAATCGCTGCCTGAATGGAATCCAAGCGCGAGTTGAGCCCGATGCTAATGTTGTCATACTTATCCAGGGGCGAACTGCCCTGCATCCGCATGGACCGCAGCCGAGTTGCCGTCCCTTCGTCGTCCGTAAACATTGCGCCGCCGTCCCCGTAGCATCCGAGCGGCTTTGCCGGAAAGAACGATGTGGCTGCAACATCCCCAAAGCTGCACGTTGGTTTTCCGCCAATACTTCCGCCAAATCCCTGCGCGGCATCTTCCAGAACCAACAGGCCATATCGTTTTGCAATCCGGCTGATCTCCACGAGTTCCGCAGGCTGTCCGAAGAGATCCACTGGAATGACGACGCGCGGGTTGAGTTTGCCCTGCGAAATTGTTCGCTCGATCGCCTGCTCCAATGCGCCGGGAGACATGTTGAACGTGCGCTCGTCTATATCAACCAGCACCGGCGTTGCCCCGCGCAGCATCGCGCAGTTTACGGAAGCAAAGTATGTGAAGTCCGGCACAAACACAGCGTCATCCGGTCCGATCCCCCATGCCATCAGCGGAAGAATCAGCGCGTCGGTTCCGCTCGCACAGGCGATGCAGTGTTTTCTCCCTACGTATGCGGCGAGCTCCGCCTCCAGCTGTTTCACATGCGGACCATTGATAAACGCGCACTGGCGAAGCACTTCTTCTATGCCGGTGTCGATTTCATGTTTCAGCGAAAGATATTGCATCCCTAAGTCGCGAAACTGCATCTTTCGATTTC
>DNFZ01000254.1 GCA_003486785.1 Clostridiales bacterium
GACATTCCACGAGATTAACTTCATCGTCCGTTGCTCCTTTTCGGGTCAATATTCTATCCTTCAATATATCATAGGCGATCTTGAAACACAAACACAGCCTCGTATTTTCAAATCAATATTTCACAATCGATCTTAAAATACCGGATTGACAAATGGAAAAGAACTGATAAAATGTAACATATGGAACAAAAATAGAGATGTTTCTTCCATCCGTACACGATCCACGCATGAGACAACACCACTAAGAGGACGAACATGAGCAGATCGCTTCAGCCAAAAGCATATGCTAGCCTTGCAGGAAAGACGTTTCTTTTCGCGGGCATACCCGAAGATGAAATTCTATCGCTTCTGGGTATTGCGGGCGTGCGCGTTGCGCATTTTGAGAAGGATCAGGTCATCTTCGACCGCACGGATACCGAGCGCGCGCTGGGCATCATCCTTTACGGCGCGTGCGTGGTCACCAAAGAGAGCGAAAACGGCAGAATGCCCATGAGCGTCCTTAAGCAGACCGATCTGTTCGGCGCGGCTGCATTGTTTCACGACGAGGAAGCGTATGTCGCCCGCGTGATGGCACAGGAGAGCACATGGGCGCTGCTGATCCCGGAAGAAGCGCTCAGAAGCATGATGCAGCGGGACTTTCGCGTCACGGAAAACTATTTGCGCTACCTCACCGCGCGCATCCGCTTTTTGAGCGGGCGGCTCGACGGCTTTCTACCGCAGAGTGTGGAGGAGCGTGTATTCAACCATATCAAAACCCGCGCGGAAGACGGGCTGTACGAATCGGAATGGAGCGTGTCGCAACTGGCGGACGCGCTCCGCATCAGCCGGACGACGCTCTACCGCGCGATGGATAAACTGGTTTCCGATGGAAAAATAGAACGGCACGGGCGGGCATTCCGCCTGTCAAAAGGAGAAAACGAATGAAGAAATTACTCGCAATTCTGACCCTGGCGGTCATGCTGTTTGCCTTTGGTTGCGCAACAGCGCCAGCCGAACCCGTCAACATCGCTGCGCTCAAGGGGCCGACCGGCATGGGCATCAGCTACCTGATGGACGATGCGGACAAATACAATGTCGAGCTGCAGGACGCGCCGGACGTAGTCGTCGGCAAATTCGTCAGCGGCGAAATCGACATCGCAGCGGTTCCGATCAATCTCGCGGCAACGCTCTACAACAAAACCGAAGGCGATGTGGTGCTGCTCAACCTCAACACCCTGGGCGTGCTCTACATTCTGGAAAACGGCGATACCGTCCAGTCGCTTGCCGATCTTGCGGGAAAGACCGTCTACGCCAGCGGCGAGGGCGCAACCCCGCAGTTCGTGCTGGACTATCTGCTGGCAGAAAACGGCTTGACCGATCAGGTTACGGTGGAATACGTCGGCGAACACACTGCGCTTGCCGCGATGGTCGCCTCCGGCGAGGCGCAGATCGCCCTGCTGCCGGAGCCGTTCGTTTCGGCTGCAATCATTAAAAACCCGGAAACTCGCGTAGCGCTCGACCTGAACACCGCTTGGGAAGCGGCTTCCGGCACGAAGCTCGTTATGGGCGTATATATCGCAAGACGCGCGTTTTTCGATGCGCATCCCGATCAGGTGAAGGCGTTCCTTGCGGATTATGCCGCATCGGTTGAGAAGGTCAACACCTCCGCAGACGCGGCGCAAAAGATTGCCGATCTCGGCATCGTCGGCTCCGCCGCCATCGCAAAGGCTGCCGTTCCGCGCAGCTATATCGTGAGCATCACGGGAGACGAGATGAAATCTGCCGCTTCCGCCGTGCTGAATGTGCTCTTTACCGCAAATCCGGTCTCCATTGGCGGCAAGCTGCCCGGCGACGACCTGTATGCCGAGTAAGCGAAGGATTCTGCAAACAGCGCTGATCGCGCTCATCTACCTCGTGGTTTGGGAAGCGGCGAGTCTCCTTGTCGGCAAGGAGCTCCTGCTTCCCTCGCCTTTCTCAACGCTTTCCCGGTTGATCCAGCTGCTCGCCAATGGCGATAGCTGGCTCTTTTCGGGGCTGACGCTGCTGCGCATCATGAGCGGATATATACTCGGCGTGCTCGCCGGTGTGCTGCTTGCTATGCTCACCGCGCGCTCCCGCTTTGCTGAGGCGTTGCTCGCGCCCTTGCGCGCCATCGTGAAGGCGAGCCCCGTGACTTCGTTTATCCTGCTGGCGCTGTTGTGGCTCTCTTCGGACATGGTGCCGCTGTTCATCAGTTTTCTGATGGTGGTGCCGATGGTCTGGACGGCGACGGCGGAGGCGATTTTGCAAACAGATACCCGGCTCGTCGAGATGGGCAGAATATTCGGTCTTGGCCGATGGCAGATCGTGAAAAAGATCTATGTGCCGTCTGTGCTTCCGCAGTTTCTTGCTGCCTGCACCACATCGCTCGGGTTTGCATGGAAATCCGGCGTTGCGGCGGAGATCATCGCGTTGCCGCAAAAATCGATCGGCTATATGCTCTATCAATCCAAACTGCGCATCGAGACGGTCGACCTGTTTGCGTGGACGCTGATGATCGTCGCGCTCTCCATGCTGCTGGAGTGGCTGTTGGTGCAGAGCATGCGGAGGATTCGCCATGATGCATGATGTCATACAGCTCAGCAACATAACGAAATCATTCGGTGGAACCACCGTATTAAACAATTTTTCCGCTGAGATCCCGCTTTGTGGTGTGACGGTGATCCGTGGCGCATCGGGAGCCGGGAAGACCACGCTGTTTCGCCTGCTGCTGGGTTTGGAGAAACCCGATGCGGGCGAAATTCTCGGCATGCAGGGCAGAAAGCCCGCCGTCGTGTTTCAGGAGGATCGCCTGCTGTCGTGGGCAACGGCTCTGGAGAACGCTGCGCTGGGTTCCGATGAAATGCGGGCTGAAGCGGCGCTGGGCCGCCTTGGCCTTTGCGAGAGCATGCGCCAGCTCCCGCGGGAGCTTTCCGGCGGAATGAAGCGGCGCGTCGCCATCGCGCGCGCGCTGGCCAACGACCCCATCGTCATCCTGGCGGACGAACCGACCGGCAACCTGGANNCGTCGCCATCGCGCGCGCGCTGGCCTACGGCGGCGACATCCTGTTTCTCGACGAACCGTTTACCGGCCTGGACGAGGAGAACAAGCGCATCGCGGCCAACGCGATGCTAGAGGCGCATGTGCCCATACTCGTGATCACTCACGACGATGCGGAGGCGGATTTGTTTGGAGAGTATTGTGAGCTTGCGATAGACTGATCCGCAGAGAAATGTATGAAATTTGAATATTGCTGGTTCTGGTTGATGCGTGGCAACCAATGTTACCGGAAATATTGAGTATTCCACCGGAAG
>DNFZ01000187.1 GCA_003486785.1 Clostridiales bacterium
GTCGGTGTAGGTCGGCAGCGAGAGCTTTTCTCGTCCGGTGGCGAGCTTGCTGTGAAACACATCCCCGGTTCCAAACGGGGGGTCGAGATAGACCACTTGCGCGCGCCCGCGATATGTATCGATGAGCCCGGGGAGCGCTTCTTCCGCGCGCGACAGAAGAAACTCGCCCGGACCGCCGCTCGTGTGACGTTCGCTGGTGCAATAGATACGCATGCCGGATACCTCCCGCCGTCTGAAAGAGTCGGTAGAGTGAGAAAAAGCGGGAGTCCGGCGCTTAGTCGCTCATCCGGTTTCCCGCCGCAATGGCGACATGGGCTTCCATATGTTCTTTCGCCGCCTGCGCATCGCGCCGCTCGATGGCCTGGTAGATGCTCAGGTGCTCCGCGAGTGAGTTTGGCGCACGGTCAGGCAGGTTGAGCGAGCTTTGCCGCGCTTTGCGGATGTTGTGGTGCAGCGACGCCAGGATATGACGAATCGTCCTGCTTCCGCTTGCTTCATAGATCAACTCGTGAAACCGCGTATCGAGCGCGACAAGATGCGTGATATCGCTTTTTGCGGTATAGAACTCCATCAGCTCCACGACCTCGCGCAACTCGCCGAGTTGCTCCGTTGTCACGCGCTGGGCCGCCCAATACGCCGCCTGCCCTTCGAGCAGATGACGAATGGTGGATACATCCTGCAAGTCTTCGGTTGTAAATCCTTTTACGACGACGCCGCGGTTTGGGTGGGAGGAGACGAGATCTTCCAGCTCCAGCTGCTTGAGCGCCTCACGCACGGGTGTGCGGCTCACGCCCAGCTCTTCTGCGATCTTCATCTCGATCAGGCAGTCTCCGGTTTGATAGCGGCCTTCAGCAATCCCGTCCCGTAAAAAGCGATATACCTTTTCGGACAGCGAGCCGTAGTCCTTATTCTCATAAAACCCGTTCATGTTTCTCTCTTTCGCGGCGCGGATACGCGCGCGCATCTCTATGGAAAAGAGGAATTGTAGCATGCAATTCCTGATGACAGTGTATCGTTTTTGCCTGCAAAACACAAGCGTTTGTATACAAATATACAATCGGGCAAAAAGAATCGCCGACGAGAACAGCATAGCCAAACCATACACCCGAATGATTGTTGTATCCGGAAAAAGGGTTGCTATGATGCGCATATCTGCGTATACTTGCAGAGCGCGCGTCGCGTGAAAAAAGCGTATGCGCCACGCATCCTTTGCCGCAAAATGCGAAAACGGCCCAAATTGCCATCAATACGCCGCAAAGCGTTCACGCGCGGGTAACAAGGCGGGCGCATTGCATATTTACATCGCTTCCGCCATGCGATATAATTTTTATGAATAAGAACGGAGGTGTGCATATGTCTGAAGAGAAAAAAACCGGCGCTGATGTGACCAAAGCCGAAGGCTCCAAGACGGAGGCAGACGGCGGCCGCATCATATTTGCGGACGAAGTCGTTGCAACCATCGCTTCACTCGCGGTTTCCGACGTCGAGGGCGTTTCCTCCCTCACCGGCGGAATGGTCGAGGGCATCACCGAAATGCTCGGAAAAAAGAACTTTACGAAAGGCGTAAAGGTCGAAGTAGGTCAGGAAGAGGCGGCTGCGGACGTTTCCGTCAGCATTCAATACGGCTACAAAATCAAAGAGGTCTGCGAGAAGATTCAGGCGGCTGTCAAGAGCGCGATTGAGAACATGACGGGACTACGCGTCGTAGAGGTCAATGTTTTTGTACAGAGCGTCGTCTTTGAAGCAAGCGAGCAGGTCAGCACGAAAGCCGCAAAGAACAACAAGATCAAAGAAAAAGCCAAAGAGAAAGAAGCGGAAGCCGTAACCGCGGAAATCGTTGAGCCCGAGCCGCCGCGTGTGAAGTAGTCCTGCGCACGGTAGACTCCCGTTTGCGGGCGGATGTGTTTCCGCCCGTTTTGCAGAGCAGGATTATTTTCTTGCGTTTGAAACATGACTAAACCTACGCTGCGGCGAATACCGCGGCGAACGAAGAGGGGTTTTACAGACTATGAAACTCAAGTTGTTCGATCGTTTCCTGCTGGGAATATTGCTCATCGCCGCAATCCTTGTCGCATTCTTGCTTTTTGGCATCGCGGCGCAATTGATTCAAGAAGACGTGGTAAACGGATTTATATCGTTGTTTTATATGTTCTAACACAACGCTTTGATCCTTGCGGGAAGCGGGCTGTTGCTCTTGCTCATCAGCGTCAAGCTTCTTTTCGCGGGCAGAACCAAGAAAGGCGATGCTCGCCCTGCGTCCGCTTTGATGAGACAAACAGAGCTTGGTGGCACGTATATCGCGCTGGAAGCCATCGACAGTATGGTGCAGAAACACTGCCGCGTGATCCCGCGTGTGAAGGATGTTCACACCACGCTGCAATCCACGGAAACTGGAATCACCGTCGGCATTCGCCTGTGCGTATTGCCGGATACGGATGTGGTAACGCTCTCTGGCGAGTTGCAAAAGTCACTCAAAGAGAATATCGAATCACTCACCGGAATTCAGGTCAATGAAATCGGCGTGCTGGTCGAGAGCGCGGCGCCGGTCGCCGCGACAACGACCGCGATCTCGCGTACAGAATGAGGAACGGACGATGAACGCATTTCTGGAGTTTGTGAAAAACCATAAGTTCACCGTGCTGTTCGTGCTCATCGGCTTGGTGCTGTCCATCCTGTTTTTCACCATCGGGTTCTGGCGCACGATTTTGCTCTTTGTCATCCTGGCGCTGTGCTTTCTCATCGGGTATTTGCTCGATCAGAGCGGGCCGGAGGGGATCAGAGACTTTTTTCATAAGCTGTTCTCGAAGAACAAGTGAGCGCGCAAGCGTGAATGGACAAGAACTACAAAGACTAGGACACTGATAACATGAGCAGAACCACCGCGCGCGAAGTCGCTATGATGATGCACTTTTCCAATCTGTTGGGCGGAGAGGACACCCCCGAATACGTCTGCGAGAAGGCCGAGCTGGTCGGCACACTGGACGGGGAGGATCTTCTATACGTTGGACAGATGCTCGAAGGCGTCTGCGCGCATGCGGAAGAGCTGGACGGGTATGTCAGCCGCTTTTCGAAGGACTGGGCGATAGACCGCATCGCGCGGGTGGACTTGAGCATTCTTCGGGTGGCGATTTACGAAATGCTCTATCGCAAAGAGGATGTTCCGGCAGGCGCAGCCATCAACGAAGCGGTGGAGCTGGCGAAGCGATACGGTGGAGAGCGTTCTTTCGCTTTCGTCAACGGCATACTTGGCAGCGTTGCAAAGGAGATCGACTCCCCGTGAACGCTTTGTTCCTCGGCGTCGATACCAGCAACTACACGACGTCCGTTTCCTGTGTTTCAAACGAAGGCATCGTTTTCGAGCGGAGAACGATGCTTTCTGTACCGTTAGGCGAGCGTGGGCTGCGTCAAAGCGACGCAGTGTTTCAGCATGTGCGCAATCTGCCGATGCTGATCGAGGGGATGCTGCGCGCAATCGACCCCAAGCTGGTCTTAGCCGTCGCTGTCAGCAGCAAGCCGACCGGCGCTTTGGAGTCGTACATGCCCGTGTTTCTCGCGGGCAAGCTCGCCGCGGTCTCAATCGCGTCCTCACTGAACGCGCCTCTCTTCGAAACCACGCATCAGGCAGGGCACGTCCGTGCCGCGCTGCTGGGCCAGGAGGAGCGCTTTGGTGAATCTCCGTTTCTCGCGATGCATCTCTCCGGCGGAACGACGGATCTGCTGCTCGTTGCGCATAAAAATGGTTTGCCAGGTGACATCTCGCGCATCGGCGGCTGCGAAGACCTCCATGCGGGACAGTTTGTGGATCGCGTCGGCGTTCGCCTGGGGCTGCCGTTTCCGAGTGGTGTTTCGCTCGAAGCGCTGGCAAGAACCGCCGAGGATCGCTCGATCAAGCTGCCCGCGAGCGTGAAGGCGCTCAACTGCTCGTTTTCCGGGCAGGAGTCGCAATGCCAGCGGCTGATCGACGGCGGCGCAGAGCCAAGCGCTGTTGCCTATGCGGTCTACGACTGCATGGCGCGCACATTTGCCAAGCTGCTGACGGCTGCTTTTGCCGAGACCGGCTGCAAGACGGCGCTGCTCTCCGGCGGAGTATCGGGAAGCGTGTTGCTGTGCGAGCTGCTGCAAGAGCGGCTCAACCGAAATCTTTACTATGCGCCAAGCGGGCTTTCCTCGGATAACGCCGTGGGGACCGCGCTGCTTGCGCGCGATATGTACTCAAATCAACTGCGCTGAAAACGCGGCTTATGAGAAAAGGCGGGAGGTGAGAGACTTGGAACAGGCGCTAATCCCTGTGTTTCGCGTCAGCGAACTCAACGAATACGTCTCTCTCATGCTCTCAAACGACCCGAATCTATCCGATCTGCGCGTCAGCGGTGAGATCAGTGGCTTTAAGCGGCACTCATCGGGACACCTGTATTTCTCGCTCAAGGACGAAGGCGCGCTCGTGCGCTGCGTGATGTTTCGCCAGCAGGCGATGCGCCTGAGCTTTCAGCCGCAGGACGGCATGCAGGTGCTGCTCTATGGCAGAGCCTCGCTCTATGAAAAGGACGGCTCGTTTCAGCTCTACGCCAACTATCTCAAAAAGAGCGGGGAAGGCGAGCTGTATCTGCGCTTTCTCGCGCTGAAAAAAGAGATGGAGGAGCGCGGCTGGTTTGACGAATCGCGCAAGCGTCCGATTCCGTTTTTGCCGCGCCGCGTCGGCGTGGTGACCAGCGGGACAGGCGCCGCCGTGCAGGACATCCTCAACATCATACTGCGTCGTTTTCCGCGCATGCCGGTCGTGCTTGCGAGTGTTCGCGTGCAAGGCGAGGGGGCTGCGGAAGAGATCGCCAAAGCCATCCGCGCGATGAATAAAAAAAGCGCGGCGGATGTATTGATCGTCGGCCGGGGCGGCGGCAGCATGGAAGACCTCTGGGCGTTCAACGAACCGGTTGTGGCGGAGGCGATCTTCAGCAGCAAGATTCCCGTCATCAGCGCGGTGGGGCACGAGACAGACTTCACCATCGCAGATTTTGTTGCGGACCTGCGTGCGCCGACGCCTTCCGCAGCGGCGGAGCTCTGCGTGCCGGAGATGGACGCCTGCAATGAGGCGGTGCATCTGCAAAGCGATCGCCTGCGCCGCG
Source organism: Clostridiales bacterium (assembly GCA_003486785.1). Taxonomy (GTDB): domain Bacteria; phylum Bacillota; class Clostridia; order Christensenellales; family CAG-138; genus UBA7703. The sequence continues at coordinate 5,121 of DNFZ01000187.1, forward strand.
CGCTCACGGCAAGGCTGGAGCGCATGCGCGCAACGGTGCGGCTCTTTGCCACGGCTAAGGCGTTTCGCCTGCTGGAAAACCGGCTCATGAGCGAACGGCAGTCGCTTGATAACGTTCGGGAGCATGTGTTTCGCAGCACGCGGGAGCAAATTGTCCGCGCGCGGTCGGAACTAGCCCGTATGCGCGCGCAGCTTGTCGCGCTCGATCCATCCGCCGTGCTGGAGCGCGGCTATGCGATCCTGACCGACCCGGATGGACGCACGCTCGGTGGTGTTTTTGCCATGCACGCGAGCGATGCGGTCAATATCCGCATGCACGACGGCACGGCCGGCGCACGGATCGAGACGGTCAACATGACGGACGGCAACTGATCGGGAAGGGAAAACAGAATGGGGAAATCGGCAAAACTTGATGAAGGCGTCCGCGCTGAGGAGAATATACAGTTTGAAGCGGCAATGCAAAAGCTTTCGGATATCGTTGGTAAGCTCGAAGGCGCGGAAGGCTCGCTTGACGAGATGATCCGCCTGTATGAAGAAGGCATGACGCTCGTGAAAACCTGTGAGCGGCAGCTGGACGCTTATGAAGCGACCATCACGAAGCTTAGCGACGCGGCGGAGGCGAAAACCGATGCTGAGTGAGCGCCTGACGTATTACTCCGAGATGACAGAGAAGAAACTCGGCGAGCTGCTCGGCGCGGGGGAACGCGCGCCGATTTTACAGGAGAGCATGGCTTACAGCGTGTTTTCCGGCGGCAAACGCATTCGCCCGGCGCTGTGTATGGCGGCCTGCGCGCTCTGCGGCGGAGCGCCGGAAGACGCGCTGCTTGCCGCCTGCGCGCTCGAGATGATACACACCTATTCGCTAATTCACGACGATCTGCCAGCGATGGACAACGACGACATGCGCCGCGGCAAGCCCAGCAACCACAAGGCGTTCGGCGAAGCAAACGCCATTCTCGCGGGGGACGGGCTGCTGTCGCTTGCGTTCTACGCGCTCTCGCTCTGCCCGCATCCGGATGCGATGGAGGCAATCGCCAAAGGCGCGTTTGAGATGGTCATGGGGCAGAGCCTCGACGTAAACAGCGGCGGGGACGAATCTCTGCTGCGGCAGCTGCAGGATTATAAGACGGGCGCGCTGTTTCGCGCGGCGGTCGCCGCGGGCGCAGCCTGCGCAGGCGCAAGTGCAAAGAAGCGAGATGCTTTGATTCGCTTTGCAGATGCTTACGGCATGCTGTTTCAGATCACGGACGATATTCTCGACTGCGAAGGCGAGGAAAGCACGCTCGGCAAATCCATGGGCAAGGATGCGCAGACCGGCAAGGCGACGTTCGTTACGATTTACGGTCTCGAGCGAGCAAAGGAATACGCGAAATCCTATGCGCGGGACGCGCGCGAG
>DNFZ01000170.1 GCA_003486785.1 Clostridiales bacterium
GCAGCCATTTTATACCAACGATCCGGTCAAACTCTTCGAGCACGCCGTCGAGATCGTTTTTAACGTCATAGCCCGCCGCGAACACATGGCAAGTGTCGAGGCAGACGCCTATCTTCTCCTGCCGTTTGATGCGGCAAAGCAGGTCGGCAATCAGTTCAAACCTGCCGCCGATCTCCGAACCGCCGCCGGACATGGTCTCGATCAAAACCGTCGTGCGCTGTTCGGGCAAGAGCACATCGTTGAGCAGCTCCGCCGTCAGCGCAATGCCCGTTTTAATACCCTGCCCTGTGTGGCTGCCGGGGTGAAAGTTGTAGACCTGGCCCGGAAACGATTCCATCCGTGCGATGTCCTCGGAAAAGCAGCGATAGGCAAAGTCCCGCACTTTAGCATCGGCAGAGCATGGGTTGAGGGAATAGGGTGCGTGGGCGACGAGCGTGCCGAAATGATTTTCGCGGCAGAGGGCATTGAGCGCCTCCGCGTCCGCCGGATCGATCGCTTTTGCGCCGCCGCCGCGCGGGTTTCGCGTGAAAAACTGAAACGTGTTCGCGCCGATGGACAGCGCAACGCGGCCTGCTGCCGCATAGCCCTTTGCGTTGCTCAGGTGACAGCCGAGATAGAGCGGTTGTTGTTCCATGATCATCCNNACCGCCGCGTTGCGCAATGCAGTGCGGTTTGCTAAAATGAACGCATGAAGAGTACAGTATTGGTGACAGGCTCCTCGCGCGGCATCGGCGCTGGCATCGCACGGCGCTTTGCTAAAGAAGGCCACCGTGTCGCGATTCATTATCGCGAGCGGGAGGCGCAGGCGCGCACGCTTCTTGCAGAGCTCGAGGCGGCGGGCTGTTCCGTCATGCTCGTTTCGGGGGACATTACGCACGAGCAGCAGGCAAAAGAGATCGTCCTCCGCGTGCGCGAGCGCTTTGGTTTTATCGATACACTCATAAACAACGCAGGCATCGCGCTCCCGACGCAACTCGTGACCGACACATCGCTTGCCGACTGGCAAGCTGTGATGGAGACGAACATCACCGGCATGTTTCTTGTTACCAACGCCGCTCTACCGGAGATGGTGTCGCAGCAGCGCGGGGCGATCGTGAATATCTCCTCCATGTGGGGGGTATCGGGCGGCTCCTGCGAGGTGGCGTATTCGTGCTCCAAAGCGGCGGTGATCGGCTATACAAAGTCGCTCGCAAAAGAGGTTGCGCCCAGCGGCATCCGCGTCAACTGTGTTGCGCCCGGATTTGTGCGCACCGATATGACGAGCGGGCTTGCAGACGATGAGATCGCCTGCATCTGCGCGGAAACGCCGCTGCTGCGCACAGGCACGCCGGAGGATATCGCCGCTGCGGTGCTGTTTCTCGCCTCAAAGGAGGCATCGTTCATCACGGGGCAGGTGCTGTGCGTGGACGGCGGGCGGTGTATCTAGAGCGCCGTCATCTGAAAGTATACCATAGTCGCGCTTGCCGCGGCATGCCGCACCCCGCAAAATAATCCGCCCAATATTCCTCGGCAACGCTTGACATTTCTCGCGCCAGTGGTTAAAATAATCAAGCANNGGTTCAAATCCTGCCAGGCGCGCCAAGCGAGAGAGCCGATTACGACCGTAACCGGCTTTTTTCGTACAGAAACTCTCATATTGAAACGCGGCAAGCGCCGCAGAAACCGAGGGACTATGCCCGTTACCTTTCGCCCGGCAGAAGAAAAAGACACAGCGCTGCTTCTATCGTTCATCCGCGCACTGGCGGAGTACGAGCGCATGCTCGACGATGTTGTCGCAACCGAAGAAATCCTAAACGAGTGGCTGTTTGATCGACGCGTTGCGGAGGCGTTCTTTGCGCTGGAAGGCGAAACGGAGGTTGGATTTGCGCTGTATTTTCAAAATTTTTCGACCTTCCTCGGCAGGGGCGGCATCTACCTGGAAGACCTGTTCGTTCTGCCGGAGCATCGCGGCAAAGGTTACGGTAAGGCGATTCTCGCGCGTCTGGCGCAGATCACACGCGAGCGCGGCTGCGGCAGACTGGAGTGGGCCTGTCTCGACTGGAACCAGCCCAGCATCGATCTCTACCTTTCGCTCGGTGCGGAGCGGATGAACGAATGGAGGGTCTATCGTGTCAGCGGGGATGCGCTGCACGCGTTGGCAAACATAACTGACTAGCGATTGAGCAATACCGACAAGCCCGAAAAAGCATGAGGTGAGAGGTATGACCACGAGGATTTACTATTTTTCTGCAACGGGAAACTGTCTTGCTGTGGCAAGGCAGATTGCAAACGACATCGGGGCAGACATCGTGTCCATCGCAAAACTTGATCCGACGGAGCGGATTCTCATCGAGCATGAGCGCATCGGACTGGTCTTTCCGGCATATTTATCTCCCGTGCTGGGTGTGCCGCTGATTGTTGAACGGTTTATCAGCCGCCTGGATGGCTTGCAAGCTGCTGAAATCTTCGCGGTTTGCACCTGCGGCGGATACGAGGTTGCTAACGCTCTTGCCCCGCTGGAACGAATCAGAAAACTGATTCGAGCATGCGGAGGAGCGCTTTTTT
>DNFZ01000246.1 GCA_003486785.1 Clostridiales bacterium
CCCAAAGCGCTGCGCAACTCGTTTTCGATGGTGGTTGCAGAAGAAACGCCTCTTTTTCTCGGTTCGGTTTATTTGGAGCATAATCATGGGTAATCGGCACGATTTATGCATTCCCGTTCGATTTGGAGCATAATCATGGCTAAAGAAAACGACAACTGCATCTTCATCAAACCCGACGAAACGATGCTCAATGAGATCGCGTCCTATCGCGCGGCGTTTCTTACCGCCGGAGACAGCATGGACGGAACCGGCCCGCTGCGCCGGATGGAGGACCCGAAAGAATGGCTTGCGTGCTGCCGCGCGTGTGAGCACCGCGAGACCACCCCGCCCCAGTGGGTGCCTTCCGAACAGTTCGTCTTTCTGCGCGAGAGCGATCAAAAAATTGTCGGCATGATACAATTCCGGCATGAATTCAACGACTTTCTGCGTGATTTTGGCGGAAACATCGGCTATTCGGTGCATCCGCATGAGCGGCGCAAGGACTACGCCAAACGCATGCTGGCGGAGTGCCTGCCGCATTGCCGCGCATTCGGGCTCGATCGCGTGCTCATCACCTGTTTGGTTGAGAACGAAGCCAGCCGGAGGACGATTCTCTCCTGCGGCGGCGTATATGAAAACACCGTCTATTGCGAGCGGGAAAATGAACATCTGCAACGATACTGGATTGATTTGACTTAGATTATTTAGATTATAAGGGGGGGCGATTATATGGGCGAGCTGCAAACGCTGCCGAATATCGCGGATAAACTCGAAGCGCAACTCACAGAGGTCGGGATTCCGACCATTGACGCGCTGAAACAGACGGGGAGCAGGGAAGCGTGGCTCCGGATCGCCGCCATCGACCCCTCCGCATGCTACATGCGACTCTGCGCGCTGGAAGGCGCGATTCAGGGCGTGCGCTGGCACCATCTGGACGAAGGCACGAAGAAAGAGATGAAGGCGTTTTATCAGCTGCATCAAATGCGGAAGTGATTCTTTTGTCAGCACACCAGGCGAAGAAAAACAAACAAAACGCCCGCACTGAATCGTGTGCGGGCGCTTGAGTAGAACAATGGAGGTCACTTCTTCTCTTTACGGAAGCACATGAACCAGTCGAGGCAATACTGGTCGTCGTTCTGGCTTTCCATGCGCTCTTTGGCTACGCCGCAGGAGCCGGCGGTCGGGACGATCACGTCATCGCCGGGGCGCCAGTTGGCAGGGGTCGCAACGCTGTCTTTGTCCGCTTTTTGCAAAGCCAGGATGATGCGCTTGATCTCGTCAAAATTGCGTCCGGTTGAGAGCGGGTAATAGAGGATGGTGCGAATCTTCGCGTCGGGGTCGATGATAAACACCGCGCGTACGGCCTGCGTGTTGGACTGCCCGGGCTGAATCATGCCAAACCTGTTGGCAACGTCCATGCGGATGTCCTCGATGAGGGGAAATTTTACTTCGACATGCTTCATGCCGTTCCACTCGATCTCCTGAATCTTGCGCAGCCACGCGATGTGCGCATACAGAGAGTCGACAGAAAGGCCGATGAGTTCGGTGTTGAGCGCACGAAACTCATCCGCCATGGTGGCAAAGGTCATGAACTCGGTTGTGCAAACGGGAGTGAAGTCGGCGGGATGGGAAAAGAGAATCACCCATTTTCCTTTGTAGTCTTCCGGAAAATGAATCTCGCCCTGCGTGGTCTTCGCCACGAAAGAAGGAGCGGGGTCACCGATGAGCGGCATGCGTCCGTAGGTTTGTTCTTCCATTTTTAAATCCTCCTCAAATAATAGTAATAGTAACTGTTATTAATATACATAAGATACACTAAAGTTTCTGTGATTAGATCACGATATTTTTCACTTGCAAGTTGTTTGTTTATGAAGCATTGTTTTATATTGATTCGAGAAATGGATTTGGGTTAGCGTGAAAATGGTATTGATTACTTCTATAACATGTGACAAACTGATCATAATATAAATAATGGCATATGTCAATAAATGAAAAATCATCAAATATTGATGGACAAACCGAAATGCGCAAATGGTGCTGAATGCACAAATCGGCACAACTGCGCCTTAGGTCTATTTCGGATTTGATTGACGGCGCGGCGGCGGAATAGTAAACTGTCTGTAGCGTTTGAAAGAGCGTTGTGCATAAGCCGTAATTGTGCGAAGAACTGCGAGGAAGACTGAAATGCCAAGACCGAGAAAATGCCGACGGGTCTGTTGCCTGCCCTGGAATACGGCGTTTGGCCCGATGGGAAAGCAGGCGGCGGAGGCAATCGTCACAATGTCTGTCGACGAATATGAAACCATTCGCCTGATCGATCTGATGGGCTTTACGCAGGAAGAATGCGCCGCGCAGATGCATGTTGCGCGGACGACCGTGCAAGGCATCTACAACGGCGCGCGTGAGAAACTGGCGGACGTGCTGGTCAACGCAAAAGGACTCGTCATACAGGGCGGGGACTATGTGTTATGCGATGGCGCGGAGGAGCACTGCTCCTGCGGCGGCTGCCGAAAGCACCGAAACGGCAATTTCACGCAAAGCGAAACAAAATAATCGATACACGAATAAAACGCGTCGAGATCAGAAAAAAACGGAGCCGTCGAATGGTTAGACAGCTCCGTTTTCAATTGCATTTTACTTTCTTAAGTGGCGTTTATTCTTCTACTGCGTCGCCGTCTTCCGGCTCACCATCCGGCAGCGCGCCAAGGACGATGCTTGTGCCGCGTTCGTCCATCTGCTCTACAGCGCGCAGGTTTCGCGTAATGGCGCGCGTGCGGGTGCCGATGAGCTGCTCCAGATCGTCGTCCACCTGCTGGAGCCGTTTGCGGGAGCTGGCTAGAACGGTACCGAATTTCTGAAACTCCGTCTTAACCGCGCCAAGCACGCGCCAGACCTCGCTGCTGCGTTTTTGAATCGCGAATGTGCGGAATCCCATCTGCAGGCTGTTGAGCAGAGCCGCCATGGTGGAGGGCCCCGCGATATTCACGCGATAGCTGCGCTGCAGCTCCTCTACCAGACCGCGGTTGACAACCTCGGCGTAGAGACCCTCAAACGGCAGAAACATAATCGCAAAATCGGTCGTGTTGGGCGGATCGATGTATTTATCCCGAATCTTCGCGGCTTCCTGCTTGATGCGTTGGGAGAGCAGCAGGATCGCTGCCGCGATGGCCTCCGGCGCGCCGGTTTCATAGGCGTCCTGCAGATTGGAATACAGGTCGGCGGGAAACTTCGAGTCAATGGGCAGATACACAGGCGCGCCGTCGTCCGTCGGGAGTTTCACAGCGTATTCTACACGCTCCGTACTACCGAC
>DNFZ01000151.1 GCA_003486785.1 Clostridiales bacterium
CCGTTTCCGGATTGTGAACAACATCGCATGTTCATTGAAAAACAAATCTTTTTTCGGTATTATGGGTCAAACGCGTCCATCGGAGCAAGCATGCTCCGATGGAACCGGCGCGATCCGGGAAAGGCTAACATGAAAGCAGAAATCTTCATCGTTTCGGGTTTCTTAGGCGCAGGCAAGACCACGCTGATTCAAAAATGGCTCCGGGAAGGCGCTTTGCAGGGCAAGGTCGCAATCGTTGAAAATGACTTTGGCGAGGTCGGCATTGACGCGGCGCTGCTGCGCTCCGGCGCGGTTCATGTTACCGAGCTGAGTGCGGGGTGCATCTGCTGCAGCCTCTCGGGCGACTTTGTCCGCGCACTGGAGGATCTGATCACGCGCTACGCACCCGATACGATACTCATCGAACCATCGGGCGTAGGCATGCTATCGGATGTCAAAACGGCATGCATTCACCCGCGTATTGAGCCGCTTGCGCGTATGGTGCGCGCGGTTACGGTCGTGGACATCCGGCGCATGCAGCGCTATCTGGAAAACTTTGGCGCGTTTTACGAGGATCAGATTCGCCGCGCGGACGCGATTGTTCTCAGCCGCGTGGAGCAATGCCCCACTCTGGTTGCAGCGGTGACGGAGCGCGTGATTGCACTCAACCCAAAAGCGAGTGTGCATACCGAGCCCTGGGACTCACTTGAGGCGCAGGATGTTTTAAACGCAGATCCCGCCGCCCGGGAAAGGCGCATCGTGATTGGCCGCCGCTCCACCGCGTCAGGAGGCTCAATGCCAAATCGCGCAGCGGAAGAGCTGTTTCAAACCGTTACCATCCATACGGATCGTGAGTTCACGCCGGAAGAACTGCATGCGAGTCTGCAAGCGGCGGAGCAATCCTGCGAAATGCTTCTTCGCGCCAAAGGCGTCCTGCATACTGCGCAAGGGTATTGCCTCGTTCAGTACACCGAAGGTGAGACGCAGATTGAGCCTTCGTTTGTCCAGGGCGGTTTCCTTTGCCTGATCGGATTGGGGCTCAATAGCCAAGCGCTGGAACGAATAATGACAGGAGAGTGAGCATGTCGGTATCGACCTATGTGTTAACCGGATTTCTCGACGCAGGCAAAACGACGCTTCTCGGTGATATTCTCGCCCAGCAGGGCAGCAAGAATATGCGGATTCTGGCGTTGCAATTTGAGCAGGGCGACGAGCCGCTCCTTCCTCTAAACTCAGACGTTGTCGTGCATGCTTTCTCCGTTGAGCGCACGCAGGACGACCCGGAAGGTGTTGCAAGCGAGATTGCGCAGTTGCTTTCCAAGGGAGAGGACCAATTTCAAGAGATTTGGATTGAGTGGAACGGCATGCTGCCGTATTCGCTGCTGGAATCTATCGTTTTGCAGCCCGCGCTAAAGAAGGCACTCCGCATCGATACGATATTGCATATTGCAGATGCGACCCGGTTCGAGCGATTGCTTATGGCTACGGGCGGCATCCTCCAGTCTCAGCTTGCGCAGAGCGACTTGGTGATCCTGCGAAATCCACCGCGGCAGCGACAGTTCCGCGCGCTCAAGCGGCTGATACGCGGCAACAATCCCGGTGTTCGCATCACAACAAGCGCAGGCGCGCAGCTGCTGCGGCAGGTGTTTCGCTCTCCGCTCCATCCCGTTACGCGCGCCACGCTCCTGCTTGGCGGAGCCGTGTTTCTCGCGCTCGCTTTCTCGCCGCATCTGCAAGGCTTAGGCATTCCTGTCAATAACATCGTCAATGCATTCCTTGGCATGCTGTTGCAGGCGCTGCCATTTTTACTCATCGGTGTGTCGCTCTCCTCCGCAATACAGATCTTCATCCCGCGTGAGTCGCTTGAAAAGCACATGCCGAAGTCCTTCTTTGGCGGCATGCTCTTCATGCTGCTCTCGGGTCTGATTCTCCCGGTTTGCGACTGCGCATCCGTGCCCGTATTCCGCAGCATGGTGAGAAAAGGCGTTCCTTTGCCGCTTGCGGTCGTATTCTTTGCCGCGGCGCCCGTGATCAACCCTGTTGTGCTGCTTTCTACCCATTATGCCTTCGGAGGCGACTGGAAAATGACGCTTTCTCGGGCGGGATTTGGCGTTTTGATCGCGCTCGCGCTCGGAATCATCTTTCGCCTGCGCCCGCCGAAAGATAGCGTGCTCTCCGGCAACGGGAGCGGCGCCATCGCCTGCGCGTGCGGATGTGAAGAGGATGCCTTGCCGGGAATCGGTTTTCGTGGGAAGCTGCTCGCGTTCTTGCGGCATGCGCAGGCGGAGTTTTTCTCCGTTTCGCAGTATCTCATCATCGGCGCGCTGATCGCAAGCGTGATCCAGTCGTTCTCCTCTTCGCTTTTCTCGGCTGGAACAGGCGGTGGGCTCGCGCTATCCATACTTGTCATGATGGCGATGGCTTTCTTGCTCTCGCTTTGCTCCTCTTCGGATGCGGTTGTGGCGCGCGGGCTTTCCGGCGCATTTCCGGCAGGCGCCATCATGGCGTTCCTCGTATTTGGGCCGATTTTTGATATCAAAAACGTGCTGATGCTCTCCGCGGGGTTTCATAAGCGCTTCATCGTTCGATTCGTTCTGCTGACCGCCGCGCTGGTGTTCACAGCGATATTTGTGCTGTATGTGTAGGTGGCGAAGATGAGAAAGCAGGTTAAACAACTGAATATTCAGTCCTTATTCGAGGCGTGTACGCTGCTTGCCCTCGCCGTCTGGTTGTTTGTATATCTCGTCAGCAAGCGATACCTGATCTATGTCACGCCACGCATGCTGCCCTACCTGATCGGAACCATTGTTGCGCTTGCTCTGCTTGCGGGGGTTACACTTACGCGGCTGTTTCGCCCGAATCGCCGCGCGCGGTTTGCGCACGTATTCATGCTCGCGCTGCCGCTGATCCTTCTCTTACTGCCGCATGGGACAATCAACGTCGATTCCGGCTCTTTTTCGTCCATCGGGGTGGCCTCGTCCGCGCAGGAAGCAGCCGACCCCACGCCTGCGGAAGCGCAGGAAAACACGGGAGTTTCTCTCGAAGAGGAACGCATCTCCGCGAATGAATCCTCCGCGACGGACGAGATCCCGGGGCTGGACCGTGAAAACAGGATCATCACAATCTCAACGGACAACTATTATACCTGGATGACGCGCTTTTACGACGTGCCCGCCTCGTATGAAGGCTATACCGTGCACATGACGGGATACGTGATCAACGGCTCGGATGTGTTTGCGAGCGATGAGTTCGCCATTGCGAGACTAGTGATGACCTGCTGTGTGGCAGACCTTGTACCAGTGGGCATCATCTGCAGGTATGCAGACGCAAGTCAGCTCAAGGCAGACGAGTGGTTCAGCGTAGAAGGAGCGCTGATCCTGGGCAGCTACGAGAGCAACGGAACCATCTATTCCGAGCCGCAGCTAGAGGTGACCCGTATCGAGCCTGCGGAAGAAATCAGAGGGTATGTGTATCCGTATTGAGCGTTCCTGATGCAGGAAAATGTCTTTTACACAAGAAAGCCCCCTTGTCAGTGTCATCTGACAAGGGGGCTTTTCTGCGCTGAATGATAGTATCTAGGCGCTCACGATGCTAATCTAGCAATGTTTAGTTTGATCCCGTTCTTCAATATCAGCGCTACACACTCCAGCCCATGCTTTGCTGCTGAATGCCAAAGAGCCGCGCGTAGAGCCCTCCGTTTGAGATCAGCTGATCATGCGTCCCCTCTTCTGCGAGCTTGCCTTCGTTGAGCACGATGATTTTATCAGCGTCCGCAATCGTGCGAAGACGGTGCGCAATCACAAGAACCGTCTTGCCGCGGATCAGGTGCGAGATCGCCTGCTGAATCTGCGCCTCGTTCTCCGGATCGAGAGAAGCCGTCGCCTCGTCAAGCAGAATGATCGGCGCGTTTTTGAGCAGCGCGCGCGCAATCGAGATACGCTGCCGCTCTCCGCCGGAGAGCGTGAACCCGTTTTCGCCGAGCATGCTTTGATAACCGTCCGGCATACGTTCGACAAACTCATCGCAGCAGGCAGCCTTTGCAGCGTCGTAGACTTGCTCCGGCGTTGCGTCCAGATTGCCGATGCGGATGTTGTTATAGACCGTGTCGTTGAAGAGCACCACATCCTGAAATACAAACGACATGCTGCGCATCAGCTCTTCGGGATCCATGCTCTTGACGTCTACCCCACCAATGGTCACTCTTCCGGCGTTCACATCCCAGAAGCGGGCGATCAAGCGGGATATCGTGCTCTTGCCGCAGCCGGAAGGACCGACAAGCGCAGTGATCGCATCGGCCGGAATGTTCACGGTAAGATCGTCGATCACCGACTCGCCGTCCTCGTTATAATGGAACGAAACGTGATCAAACGCTATATCATAGGAAGAGATCGTTTTCTCCGCATCGCCTTCCATGGCGGAGGTCTCCATCAGCGTGCGCATGCGCTTGGTCGCCTGCCTGTGGTGAAAGAACTCCGGCAAGAGGGCGAACTCCGTCAACACCGGCCCATAGATACGCACAACGATAAGGAAAAACATCAACAGCGGAATCAGTTCAATATTCCCGCCCGTGAGCAGATTGACGCCGACGAAAACTACGATGCCCACGCCCGCCTGCAGCAGCATCTGCGCGCCGGTGACAAACACGCCCGTGACAAACTCCAGCTTCATCGCTATCCTCATCATTGCATGCATCGCACGATCCAGCGCGGAAAATTTCTCACCGTTGAGCCCGCAGGATTTGATCACCTTTACGCCTTCCAGATACTCCTGCACCTGGTCGCTGGCTTCCAGTTTGGCGCGCGTAAACCTCTCGCTGAGTTTGTTTTGCAGGCGCTTGCTGCCGATGATGACGAGCAGCGAAACAGGCAACGTACCAAAGATGCACAGCGCCATACGCCAGTCAAAGAGCGCCATCAAGGCGCAGACGAGCGTGATGGAGATGCCGTTTGCCAGCAGCTGCGGGATGAGATGGCTCAGCACATGCTCCGTGGTTGCGCAGTCGCCCATGATATTGGTGGTGAGTTCCGAAAGATTCTTGGTGTTGAAAAAGCTCATCGGCAGTTTTCGAATCTTCTCAATCACGCCGATGCGCGTATTCTCTGCCTCCAAATAGGAGGTCACATAGGTCTTCTTATAGTCGTTCTTGTTCGCGATAAATACGATCACCGCCGCGGCGACGCCCGCACCGAGCAACAGCCAGAGCTGCTCTATTTGCAGCGGCTCGCCCATCAATGGATTGAGCAGCTGCACAAACAGCTGTATCGTCACATAAAAAGGCAGCATCATCGAAATGTTGGTCAATGTGCAGGCAAACACCGCCTTTTTGAGGTCCTTGTATCCTTTGTCCGTCAGCATCAGAAAATCTTTGAGTTTACGCATGCTCCACAACCCCCTTTCGATCCATCTTCCAGTTGAGTGTTTTGTTGTACACCGACCAGAGGTCGTGATACCGCCCCTCGATGGCTAGCAGCGCTTCGTGCGAGCCTTGCTCAATCAGCTTGCCGTGCTCCAGAACGAGTATCTTGTTTGCGCCTCGAACAGTGGAGAGCCGATGCGCAATCATCACGACGGTTTTCCCTTTCATCAGCGTTTCAAACGCGCGCTGGATCAGATGCTCATTCTCCGGATCGGAAAACGCCGTCGCTTCGTCCAGCACGATGACAGGCGCGTCCTTCACAATCGCACGGGCGATGGCGATGCGTTGCTTCTCGCCGCCGGAGAGGTGGATGCCGGCGGTGCCGATCACGGTGTGATAGCTTTGGGGCAGTTTCTCGATGAACTCGTGGCATTGCGCAGCCTTCGCCGCGGCGATGACCTGCTCGTCCGTCGCGCTCTGGTTGCCAAGACGGATGTTCTCGAGAATGCTCTGCTTAAAGAGAAACACGTCCTGAAACACAAAACTGACCTGCTCCATGAGGTATTCGCTGGTCATGTCGCGCACATCGATTCCGCCGATGCGGATGCTGCCGGCCGCTACATCGAAAAAGCGCGGGATCAAATGCGCGATGGTCGTCTTTCCGCCGCCGGACGGGCCTACCACGGCGGTAATCTGTCCCTGCTCCGCGCGGAAGGTGACATCTGCCAGCGCGGGCGTTTCCTGCCCGGCATAGGAGAAGCCAACATGGTCAAACGCGATGTCAAACGATTTTGCGCGCTTGGGCTCGCGCGGCTGCGGCAGTTCCGGTTCGGCGAGAATCTCATCCATTCGCTCTACGCCTCCGTTGATCTGCATGCCGTTGTTGGTTGCATACATGATCTTCATCAGCACCGTTGCAATGCTGGGCACAAAGATCAGGTAAAAGATAAACCTGGTGGCAAATCCCGCATAATCGCTTGTGGTAGCCGCAATAAGAATCCCGACCGGAACCAAGAAAAGATAGATGTTGTTCACGATCGTTGTAAATGCGGACATATAGTTTTCCCAGCTCAACGTATAGGGAATCACCATTTTGGTGTAGGCCTTGATCGCCTCATACATTCGCCGCAGGGAGTAAACGCTCTGGCCAAACGCCTTGACCACCGCGATGCCGCGCACATATTCCACCGCCGCGTTGTTCATGTCCTCCAGCGCATTTTGGTACGCGTCCATCATCGTCTTCGCGCCGTCGTTACCATATGCGCGAATCTGGACAAGGATCGCAACCGCGATGCCTGCGAGCGCGCATAGCCCCAGCCGCCAGTCCACAAGCATCAAAATCGAGACCATCACGAAGGGAGCTACGAGGGAAGCAACGATGTCCGGCAGTTGATGCGCAATAAATCCTTCGATCTTCTCGATGTTTTCATCCATGATCTTTCGGAGCTTTCCGCTGCCAATGAGGATATGAAACCCAAGCGGAACGCGCGCCAGATGGGACGCAAAATCGACCTTGAGTTTGTAAAGCGTGCCAAACGCCGCAAGGTGCGAACACATCAACGCTGCGAAATACAACGTAATGTTCAGCAGTATGCCGCCAAGCGCGAGCCAACCGAGCCGCGCGAGGCTCGCGGTATCCAGCATATCAAATCTCGGATATGCTGCGAGTATTTGCGATATGATATAGTAAATTGCGATATACGGAACAAACGACGCGATAGACGCTAGCGCAGAAAGCGCCGTAGACGTGATCACAAGCGGTTTCTTAATTGCTGCAATTTCCAGAAGCCGCGCGATTCCCTTCTTTGGTTGATTGGATTGTTTCCCCATAATCTACTCCTGTCAAATTTTAGTTCTCTTGTGTTTCCCGTTTGATAGACGCATTCGAGTTAACTGCGTCTAACTACCTATCGTAC
>DNFZ01000218.1 GCA_003486785.1 Clostridiales bacterium
TCGGTTGCCTGCGGCAAAAGCGCGGAGAATTCTTTGATGTCCAAACGTATGCCCTCCTGTAATCTCTGTCTGTTCGAGTAAAACAGTTCATCTTTCCGGCTGCGCCGATGCTAAAATCAGTCGTCTCCAAAAAGATATTCGATTTCTTTGTCCTTCTTTTTCTCCGGAAAGAGTTCGAGTTCAAAGCGGTCAAACGAAACGCTCTCGATGAAATCCGTCTGCGTAAACCAGGTGCGGTTGAAGCGGGCGAGCTCCTGCACGTGTTTATCCAGCAGCACGGGGCAGGCAAGATCCATCGGCTTTGCGATATCCGCAATCAGCCGCCCCCATTCTTCTGCATCCAAAGGCCGCGCGGGAAACTCCCGCACGGCCTCTTGTATGATCTTTTGATGTTTGAGTACCTTTGCCCAGATCTTCACGCGCTCGTTACTTGTTCCAGATGAACCAGCCCCAGAGAACCGGGGTGGCGCCATCGGTGTAGAGCCCCTTGAGTGTGCCCGCGATCTGTTTCCTCGCCTTGACGTCGGAGGAGTTGATCGTGGACTTCGCGCTGCGGTTGTAGATGATAACCTCCACGCCCTCGGAGACCTGCACGCGGAAGATCGTGTAAGGATCGGTGGAGATGATCTCCGTGATTCTTCCGGTGACAACGAAGTCTCCGCTTGTGGTCGCGCCGGATTTGATCTTATCGTAATTCTTTGCCAGATCTGCGGCAGCTTTTCTGAAGTTGGTCGAGGAGGCCGTCGGCGGACGCTCCACGATGGCAACCGCAGTGCCGTCATAATAACCCTCGAGTTTGCCCTCTAGGTTGATGTCATACGCGCCAACTTTGGCCAATGTGACGATGAGGGTGAAGGTGCCCGTTTCGGTTACGGTCGCCTGGCCAAAGGTCACGTCTGTAGAGCTGCTGGTCGCGGTGATCTCCGCGCCCGGCGTGCAGGTGCCTGTTAGCGTTACGCTGCCGGATTCGGCCGAGAGGCTCTTGATGTCGTTGTTGATCATGAACGACATGGTCTGCATGACATAAGGCTCAACGGTGATCACCTTTCGCGCGGTAACGCAGTTGTTTTTGCGCGCCTCGATAACGATGGTCTCGGTGCTACCCGAGAGCGCAGCTACCCCTGCCGCGGTTTCGTCCGCAATGGGTTCCTCGGCAGTCTCTGCTTCCTCTCCGGTTTCCTCGCCGGTTTCTTCGGTGGCGGTGCTCGCGTCGAGATCCTCCGTGGTTTCCGGCGCTGCGCTGCTGGTGGGCATCGTCAGCGCCGCGGCGGGCGCAACGGGCGTATAGCTGGCGGTGAAGAGCCCCGTGCTGTCCACATAGACCTGCTGATCATTGACAAACACGAAGATTTCGCCGTCGTAGTTGTTCACCTGTCCCATAATCGCGATCGGGCTGTTGTCAAACGTGGCGTTGACGGTATCCCCCAGGGGCTCCGTCACGCTCATAGAGAGCACCGGAACCGTGACCAATATCTCCGGCACGGAGATCTGCATGGTCTGGCCGTCCGGCGAAATCGCCTGAATATTCGGCTGAATCGTGAGGTTTTCGCTCTCGACCGGCGCGTTGGGCATGAATACATCCCGCGCGATGCGGAGGATGATGCGGTTGTTTGCGGCAACGGTCGCCGTGTCCTGCTTGAGCGTAGCGTCCGTGATGATGCGGATGGCGCTGCCCGTCGGCGCGGCGATGTCGATATCGTAGGAAACCTCATTGGTCGAGGGGTCGATATACTCGCTGATCGAGGCGGTATACATCTGGGTGTCGGCGTCCGTGGTGACGGCAGGGTCGGCGGCATTTACGTCATCCGCCGCGCCGCGGTTGAAGATGGAGCCGATGGAGGCGAACATCTTGCCCACGTCGCCGTCAAAGTTCTTCTTGGCGATATACATACCAAATACCGCGATGAGCGCAAGCAAAAGTACGATCAAGCCCCAGAAGAGGATGGTCGTGCCCTTTCCGCGTTTGCGCGGCATATCGTCGTAGTCTTCCTCGTCGTATGCTTCGTCGTCGTATTCGTCGAGGTCATCCTCGTCACGGTGGGCGAGTTTTCCGGAGCGCTTTGCGCCCTTTGCGGGCTTGTAGCCGTCCTCGTCTTCCTCGTCGTCAAAATAATCGTCGTCATCGTCAAAGTCTGTCGCGGCATAAGCCGCGCGTGCGGGCGCGGGCTGCGCGGTAGGCACAGCGGCAAGCCGCGTGGAAGACGGCGCGGCGGGCGCTTCCCCGGCGAGACGCTGTCCGCAATAGGCGCAAAACGGCGCATCCGAAAGCACCTGCTTGCCGCAGTGCGGGCAGGATGGAGCGGGCGCGCTTGCCGCTGTGCGCGGCGGAATGGTCGGGCGAAACGCGCTGGAAGGCGACGGCGCCTCGGAAGCGGCGCTCAGCGGTCTCTCGGGCGCTCCGCTATAGGCGCTTTTGGGCCAGGCCGGCGGTTTGACAAAATCACGCGCGGGTCTGCTCTCATCGCTGGCGGATGCAGCGTCCGCGCCATTTGCACTCGTGTTTTCATCGCGAAGCTTTGCGCCGCATTCCTTGCAAACACTCAGATTCTCGGCATTGTACGAGCCGCATTCTTTGCATACCATCTATCCTCTTCCTCCGTTCTGAAGCGAGAACTTTCACAATCGCATAGTAAACCAATATAACGCAACTATTATACAACTCGCGTATGGACACTGCAAAGAACATTTCGTGAACTTTTCGCTACATAAAATCATCGCGCGCATACAAAGCGGAGGCGTATCGGCAACTGCCAAGTCTAGATTTTGCTTGACAATATATCTTATATTATTCTATACTGCTCTGTAATTGGACGCGCTGGCGAAACGCATTCTCTCAAGGCAGCCGTCCGCGCCACAGATTGAAAATACGCAAAGGCTAAGACTGCGAAGAAGTAACGGAGAAGGCGGATAGTTCCGCCCCAACGCGCCCGTAAGAGAACTGCCGGATGGTGCAAGGCAGCCGGGATCGCCCGCGAATACGCGCAACCAGCCGCCGCCTGAACGGGCAAGCCGACGAGCGTCGTGCGCCTGAGTAGGGATGCGCCGGGATTCCTCCCGTTATCAAAGGCTGGGTATCGGCAAAACGATCGGCTCACCGATCCGCATTTGTCTGTACCCGTAAAGGCCGCAACCCGCGAGGGTTCGGTAAATCGAGGTGGTACCGCGAAACACGTTTCGCCCTCTTGCAGACAGCAAGGGGCGTTTTTTATTTCCGATCAACGGAAGCTATTCGGGCTATTCAACAAAAAACTGGAAAACCAAACGAAGGAGATCAGGGCAATGGGCGAAGTGAAACTGTTTTCGGGGGCGAAGCTCCCACTGGAGATGCACAAGGTGCGCGTGGTGCAAAAGCTGAATCTTCGGCCGGTGGAATCGCGCCAAAGAGCGATGGCGGAGGCCGGTAACAATACGTTTTTGCTCAGAAATGAAGATGTGTTTCTGGACATGCTCACCGACAGCGGCGTCAACGCCATGAGTGATCAGGCCGTTGCCGCCATGACGGTAGCCGATGACAGCTACGCGGGCAGCGCAACCTATTATCGCCTCGAAAAAAAGATTGGCGAGCTGTTTGGCACCGCCTACTTTTTGCCCGCGCATCAAGGCCGCGCCTGCGAGAGCATTTTGGCGAGCGTCTTCGTCAAGCCCGGCGACGTGGTGCCGATGAACTTCCACTTCACCACCGCAAAGGCGCACATCACGCGCGTTGGCGGACGGGTGGAGGAGCTGGTCACCGACGAGGGGCTCAACCCCGTGAGCGATTTGCCGTTTAAGGGCAATATCGACCTGGACAAGCTCCGCGCGTGCATCGCGCGAAACGGCAAAGAGCATGTTGCGTTCGTGCGCATCGAGGCGGGCACAAACCTCATCGGCGGTCAGCCGGTCTCGCTGGAAAACATGACCCAGACGGCAAAAATTGCCCGCGAAAACGGCATCCCCGTCGTGCTCGACGCGAGCCTGCTGCAGGACAATCTGCATTTCATCAAGCTGCGCGAACCCGCCTGCAAGCACATGAGCATCCGCGAGATCACGCGCGCGGTCTGCGCCAACGCGGACATCATCTACTTCTCCGCCCGCAAGCTCGGGTTCGCCCGCGGCGGCGGCATGGCGATGAACAACCGCGACTATTACGAGCGCATGAAGGATTATATCCCGCTGTTTGAAGGGTTTTTGACCTATGGCGGTATGAGCGTGCGCGAGATGGAGGCTATGACCGTCGGTCTGGAAGAGACCATGGACGAAGAGGTGATCTCGCAAGGGCCGCAGTTTATCGAGTTTATGGTAGATGAGCTGCTAAAGCGCGGCGTGCCCGTCGTTACCCCCGCAGGCGGTCTTGGCTGCCACATCAACGCCAGAGAGTTTCTTTCGCATGTGGACGACCATGCGTATCCCGCGGCGGCGCTGGCTACCGCGGTCTACATCGCCAGCGGCGTGCGCGGCATGGAGCGCGGAACCTTATCCGAGCAGCGCGAGCCGGACGGCACCGAGCCCATAGCGAGCATGGAGCTGCTGCGCCTTGCGCTCCCGCGGCGCGTGTTTACGATGAGCCAGGTGCTCTACGCGGTTGACCGCATCAGCTGGCTGTATGAAAACCGGCATCTCGTCGGCGGGCTGAGCTTCGTGGAAGAACCCGCGTCGCTTCGCTTCTTCTTTGGCCGCCTGGAGCCCATCGGGGACTGGCAGGAGCAGCTGGTGGCGAAGTTCCGCAAGGATTTTGGAGAGAGCTTGTAAAAATATCAATAAAACGCCGCAGAACAAAACGCTGTTTTGCGGTCACTCTG
>DNFZ01000155.1 GCA_003486785.1 Clostridiales bacterium
AGCCGGATGCCATGCTCCCCGCGGGTTTTTCCGTGCCGGAGGGCCGCATCAAGCCCTGGGGCACCGCGCACGCGATCCTTTGCTGTAAAGACGTGGTCAACGAGCCCTTTGCCGCCATCAACGCCGACGACTACTATGGCAAGCGCGCGTTTCGGGTGCTGTATGACTACCTGACGACCGCAAAAGACGGAAGTAAGTATGATTTCTCGATGGTTGGTTACCACGCCAAAAACACGCTCACAGACCACGGCTCCGTCGCGCGCGGCGTGTGCGAGGTGGACGCAAACGGCGAACTCGTCAACATCGTCGAGCGGCTCAAGATCTTCAAAACGCCCGAAGGCCCCGCCTACACCGAGGATGACGGGCAAACCTTCGTGCATTTCCCCGCGGACAACCTTGTTTCGATGAACTTTTTCGGATTTACCCCCTCGCTGTTTGACGCGCTGGAGGCGCGTTTTCCGAAATTTCTCGCCGATTCGCTGGAAAACAACCCGCTCAAGAGCGAGTTTTTGATTCCGCAGGAGGTAGGTCGCATGCTGCGGGAAGAGAAAGCAAGCGTGCGCGTGCTCTCCTCTCCCGATCGCTGGTATGGCGTGACCTATCGCGAGGACAAACCGGAGGTCATGCAGGCGCTGAGCGAGCTCACAGACGCGGGTGCGTATCCGAACAAGAAACTGCTGGCGTAATAAAAAACGGGTGCGACACAAAGCCGCACCCGCTCTTTTTTCTTCCGAACCCGCGCCTCCCGAGCACAGATTCTGATTCGTCCATGAAACCGTGTGGAAGTTAGCCCGCGTTGCCCGCGGACGCGACATTGCCGCCGGAGGCAAACCCGTTGCCGTAGGATGCCATGCCGTTGCCGTAGGATGCGATGCCGTTGCCGCCGGACGCAACCTTCGGGCCGCAAGCCGCAAAGAAGAATACGCTCAGCATAACCATCATCATCAGAATGATACTCTTTTTCATAAATGTTGCCTCCAACTATCTTGTTTTTCGTACACACTAAGTGTACTATATGTGTTAGTACGCTTGTATGATAATCCAAGCGGACGGGTTTGTCAAACCAAAACGCCGGCTTTTTCGGAAGATTCACAAAAGGTACACACTTTCTTGCGGGAGATATAAGGATAGAAGAATGCTAGAGCAAAACGATAATTCAACCAATCATCCGATTCAAACGGAAGCTTCGCATCCCGCGGAGGCCGTCCGCGTGCCGCGCGTCGCAGCGCCCGCGTCTCTTGAGCAAAGATTCCTGCGCTTCTCGGTGCTGCTGACTACGACGTATCTCTGCGCGATGTTTCTTTTGCATCCGCTGGTCTTTAGCAACTACTATTTCAACATCACCGAGACCAAGCAGTATTTTTTTCTGATCGCAAGCGCGCTCTATCTGCTCTCGCTGCTCTTTGCGCGGATCGCCCTGCCGCCAGATTTCGGGGTTGCGCGCCAAAAGCGCCGTCTACACCCATCGGCCATTGCACTGCTCGCGTTTTTTGCCGTGAGCCTGGTTGGTTCGCTTATGAGCCGCTATCCCGGAGAAGCCTTCATTGGCGAGAACAATCGCTATCAAGGCTTGCTGTCGTTGTTTTGCTATGCGTGCCTCGTGCTGGCGCTTTCCCGGCAAAAAATCGATCTCAAATGGCCGGAGCGCGCGTTTCTGCTTGGCGCGAGTCTCGTGAGCCTGCTGGGGCTTTTCAATCACTTCGGCGCAGATCCATTCGGGTTTTATGAGAATCTGCGCGTGGCGGATCGCGGCCGCTTTCTTTCCACCATCGGCAACGCAAACTTTTTCGGCAGCTATATGGTGCTGTCTTTTGCTGTTGCGGCGGGATTCTTTCTGCGGGCAAACGAACGCCTGACGCGCATCTTTGCGACGCTCGTACTCGCGCTCGTCAGCTTCGGCGCGCTCGTTTCCGGAAGCGACAGCACCGTACTCGGACTGCTTGCAATTGCGGCATTCGCTCCGTTGCTGCTGTTTTCGAGCGCAGCGTCGTTTCGACGCTTACCGCTCTGCTGGGGCGTCGTTTTTCTGTGCGCGTTTCTCTTTGGTCTGCTCTCAGCCGTTTTGTCCTCCGCGACCTATCTGAGCGTGTTCACCGCCGCGCTCTGCCGCCCTGCCGTCTCTCTGCCGCTCGCCGCCGCCGCGTTCGCGCTGTGGTTTGCGCTGTCGCGCGTCAAGCCTGAGCGCCTCTCGCGCGCCAGGCGGCCGTATGCGCTCGCACTGCTCATCGCTCTGCTGGTAGGCGCGCTCGCGCTCGTGCTGCTCAATACGCTCCTGCGGGCGCTTCCGCTTGGCAGTTTGGCGCGCTATTTGCATTTTTCAGAAAGCTGGGGTACCGACCGGGGGAAAATCTGGACGTTTGCGCTGCGCGTGTACGCAGAGCTCCCTGCTGCGCAGCAACTCTTTGGTGCGTCCTCCGGCGCGCTGTTTCATGCGGATGCGGTGAGCCCGCTGTTCTCGGACGCGGGATTGGACACCGCGCACAATGAGTATCTGCAATATCTGGTCACAAACGGCGCGCTGGGACTGATGAGTTATCTCACCGCGCTGGCGTTTGCAATGCGCGCAGGGTTTCGCCGCAGTAAGATCGAGCCAATCTATCGCGGGCCGTTGCTCGCGGTTGCAGCATATGCTTTGCAGGCTGCGGTAAATATCGCGCAACCCATGACCACGCCGCTCTTCTTTGTACTGATCGGGATATTGATCTCGCGCAAGCCCGAAGAGTCATCCCAAGTATAGAATTGCCTGTTTAGCTGGAAATTGAGCGTAAAGCAACACCCCGCCGAAAGCAGGGTGTTGTCGTGCTATAGTTCTAGGTTGGCGGGAGGATACGATCCTCCCCCTGCAAGGTTATGGTTCGTATGCCGCGAGAACCTCGCCGACATAGAGCACGTGCGGGTCGCCATCCGGCAGCGCCTGATTGGTGCCATAATATTTCGCGCGGAAGTCGGGGTCGAGCGCGTCCAGATCCAGCAGCTGCTTTTGCACGATTCTGCACTCAAACACGATGCCGCAGCCGGCAACCGCCTCCGCGCCGCCCGCGCGTGGCGCAAGGCGGGAAAGCCCCGCTTCTTTTTCTTTATTGACATCCCTGCCGGAGCGCGCGCCGCAGAAAGCGAGCGCTTTGCCCATCTCCTTTGCACGCGGAACACTGATGGTAAACACTTCCGTCCGCTCCATGAGTGAATACGTATAGCGGCTCTTTCGCACTAGAACCGTGATGACTGGTCGAGACCAGATCACGCCGAACTGCGCCCAGCCGATGGTCATCGGATTCCAGCGCTCACCGCCCGCGGTTAAGAAAGCGCCACGCGGCAGCTGCTCGGTTGCCTGCGGCAAAAGCGC
>DNFZ01000220.1 GCA_003486785.1 Clostridiales bacterium
GCCGCGATTGGTTTCTCCATAGGCTTGACGCGCTGGTATGAATCCGCGGCGCTGATCATCTATGTGCTTGCGGCGCTGATCCGGCTGGCGTATTACAACGTAACGGAAGACGAACTGGAGTTTAGCGACAACGTGCAGCGCGTATATTACGACGGGCTTCCCGTCACCACGGCCGCCATACTGATTCCCTTGATCTACACGCTGCGCCCCGTGATGAAGAGCGGGTTTTTACTGCTCTATGCGCTGTGCCTGCTATTGACCGCCGTTGCGTTTTTAACCAAGATCAAGGTGCGAAAACTCGGCATGAAGGGCATGATCGTTGCCGCGTTCTGCGGGCTTGCCGTGCTCGCGCTTCTCATCGTCGGCTGGAACAGCACCCCTGCCTGATAAGGTGGAGCGCGATAAAACGCCCGACGTGAGCCGGGCGTTTTGGTATGCCGTAAGACGGTTGCGATCAGGAAAATCTGACCCCCTTCAGCTGAATAACACGCGGAAAAACTCTGACACGGAAGCGACCCATCCATCCAGATACTGTACCTTGATGGTTGCATACACATCGAGCACGCTCTGGGGAATTGCGTATCGCGCGCTGTCGAGTATGGCGCGCGCCGCACCGCGCCCGTCGCCCGATGCGGAGGCGACATAGTCTAATATCGCAAACGCAATGGCGAGAATGAGCGAGAGCGCAACGACAGAGAGCAGGAAGCGAAGAAGCCCCGCGAGTAAGCCGCCTCTGCCGCGCACGCTGCGGACAACGCCGTTTTCCGCACCGCAATACGGGCAGTAAATGCCCGAAAACCGCGTCTTGCAGCGGCGGCATACGATATGCGGTTTACGATTGTTTTGCGGCATTTCGCAACAGCTCCAGCGCTTCTTTTTTTCGGATGATGTGGCAGGAAGGGTGTTGAAACTCGTTCTCCGGACAGTAACCCAGCGAGATGCAGCTTGCGCCCGCGTCCGCAAAGAGCGCGGGAGCTGCTTCCATGCAAAGGCGCAGCATCTTCATGGCGAG
Organism: Clostridiales bacterium; assembly: GCA_003486785.1. Lineage (GTDB taxonomy): Bacteria > Bacillota > Clostridia > Christensenellales > CAG-138 > UBA7703. The sequence goes on from DNFZ01000220.1 coordinate 1,013, forward strand.
GTCGCGAATCTCCGCCTGCGCGTTCTTGCAGCAGCGGATCTTGAACCAGTCCAGCAGCGCGTGCGCGTTCATGCCGATGAGCGCCTTAAACTCCGTCGCCTGCGGCTTGAGGTAGCGCAGGTCTTCTTCCTTGTAGCCTGCGTCCACGCCCTGGTTATACCATTCCTCTAGCATGTTCAAAAGATCGACAGCGTTCAGCGAAACCGTCGTTCCGTCCGGCAGGGTGCAATCGGCGCGGTGCGGGAGGATCGAATCCGGCAGCACCACGTCGTAGGCGCGCTTTCCGCCCTTTTGCACGCGCCCGCTCTTGATGAGGTAGCTCGCGAGGCGCTTGCGCACCAACTGCACCTCCGTCACGCGGGAATATCCCTCCACGCCGAAGAGAAAATAGTCAAACTCGGTTGCGGCGAGATGCCCTTTTTCGATGATGCTGCGCACGAGTTCCGCGTTATAGGGCGAGGCGATGATCTCCTCCAGGCCCCGCTCGCTGCGCGTGAAGCGCGCGGCAACGTCGGTATAAACCTTTCCGCCGCCAGATAGCAGCACCACGGTGCCGTCGCCCACCCGCATCTGGTTCATAGCGTCACTTCTCCCAGCTTGTTGATCACGCGCTCGATGCCCGCGTTTTTGATCAGGCGGTTACACATAATGCACGGCTCGGGGTTGTCGATTGATTGATCGAAGCCTTGGTATCCGAACAGATACAGCGTACTGCCGAGCATTTCGTTGCGGCTTGCGCTGATGATCGCGTTTGCCTCCGCGTGCACCGCGACGCATTTTTCATATTGTTCGCCGTGGGGGATGTTGTGGCGATCCCGCCAGCAGGAGCCAACGTCGCAGCAGTTTTCGTCCCCGCGCGGTGCGCCGTTGTAGCCGGTTGCGATGATTTCGTCGTTTTTCACGATCACAGCGCCGTATTGCCGGCGAAGGCAGGTGGAGCGCTTGGCAACCTCGGCCGCGATGGAGAGATAGTAGTCTTGCTTGGTGATGCGTTCCATGGTTCATCCCCCTTTTGAGTTATTTTCGCACAAGAGCTGAAGAATCGCAACCATAACAAAGGGATTGCTCGAAATTTCACAAAATATGGAATGTGTTTCGTTTGATGGATCAAAATGTGGTGTCCTTGCGGCCTTACGCCCGGAGCACAAGGCTAGTAGAAAACAGGCGCAGTGAACGCCTGCTCTGTGATCGTCTGCTGGTATTAAGTAAACTTACACAAAAACCGGAGGCTCCTGCGGCATGGTGCGAATGCGATCGTTGTAGATTCTCGTAAACATCAGCAGCGCAAGGACGATGGTGAACACCTCCGCGATCGGAAACGCCCACCAGACAGCGGTGACCTCGCGGAACACTTTCGAGAGCAGCCACGCGGCAGGAATCAACACGATAAGCTGGCGCGCAAGCGAGAGATACATGCTTAAGGCGCCTTTCCCGATGGCCTGGAACAGCACGGAACAAACGATGCTCACGGAAGCCAGAACAAGCCCGAGGGGAATGATGGTCAGCGCGGCTCTGCCGACGCGCAGCATCTCAGAGGTCGCGTTGAACAGGCCGAGAATCTGATCCGGCAGCAGCAAGAATGCGATCGTCATAATCGCCGTCATGACAATGCCGGTAACAAGCGCGAGCTTCCAGGTGCGCATCACGCGCTTTTTGTTCTGCGCGCCATAGTTGAAGGCGATGATGCTCATCGCGGCGCTCGTCATGCCAAACAGCGGCATCATGGCGAACGACTGCACGCGGAAGTAGACGCCAAAGACCGCAACCGCGGTTTCGGTATATGCAATCAGGATGCCGTTGAGCGCGAGCGTCATCACCGTGCCAAGCGCTTGCAGGACGATGCTCGGCGCGCCGACCGCGAAGATGTCCTTTACCACATTGCGCTTCAGGCGCAGATGCTGCGCGCGCAGACGCACTTCGTTCTTCTTGCTAAGCAGGAGCGCAAACGAGATTAGCATCGCCAGCGTTTGCCCGCATACGGTCGCGATCGCAGCGCCTGCCATGCCGAGCTTCGGAAAGCCCAAGAGGCCAAAGATCAGGATCGGGTCGAAGATGATGTTGAACACCGCGCCCGCGATCTGGATCAGCATGACGTAGAAATTTTTAC
>DNFZ01000046.1 GCA_003486785.1 Clostridiales bacterium
CGGGTGCGTCTTACAGCCAAGCCTGCCAAAAGCAATGCCGCGCAGCATCGCCGCCGCGTCCGCCGCGGTCATCGCTCTATCTCCGTTCAAATCCCCAAGATATGGCTCTTCTTCCTCTGCTCTGGACGACAAACATGGCATCACTAAAAAGAACAGCACAAGCGTTATCAGGATTCGCAGAAATGTTATTCTCTTCATCCGTTAAACAACTGCCTTTATTCATTCTTTGGGTTGACTTCTGCCAAACGGTTTTACCCCTGCGGAATCTCTCGCACGGCGATGATGTCGCTGATCGGCCTGCCGTCGCGGTAAGGGTCGTTGATCGGGCCTCCCTGCGCTTGCAGCACGCTGGATCTGCCGCCGTCCAGATTATATGCGCCGGTAAACCCCAGCTGCTCGCATAGAGCGGACAGCTCCGCCATGGTCAGTCCCTTGCTCTCGCTGTTGCGTCCGTCCACAGTGAGAAACGCATAGTGCCCGGGTTCATAGTATCCGATAACGCTGCGCGGATTGGCGGGCTGGACATTGCTGCGAAATTTCGTCTTTGCCTTGCCCTCCGCGTCCAGAAGCGCGGGGCCGAATACCCAGCTTTGATATGCGCTTGCGTCTTCGAGCATTTCCTGCGTCAGCTCGCGTATCTCATATGTCTTGAGCTCCCCGTTTGCATACAGCACGCCGATGTCCCAGTCCCGCGTGATGCTCGAAACGTAGCTTACGCCGTTTCGAATCACCGGCCCACGCAGATGCAGCGAATAAAAGTCTCCGTTTATGGCAATGATCGCACCGTCAACCGCGTCAAACATCGCGCGCACCGTCTCCGCTGCGCCGCGAAACGCGCCGCCGCCGAATGCGGTGGTAATGCTCACGATATCTTGCACGTAGATCTCTGCAAGATAGTAGTTGCTGCCTTCATATCGTCCGGTTATGACGCTGATAGCGATATTCTCGCTTCTGTAGTTGCCCCGTCCGTCATTTTGCGTGCCCGCATAGGAAAAGCGGTCAAAGAGCCGCTCGTCGCAGAGTCCGCTGGAGACCCGCTCGCCAAAAGCGACCAGATCCGTAATCGCGCCGCAGGCATAGTAGAGCGCGGCGCGCGCATCGTTGCCGTCGATCTCTCCGTTTTTTGTGAAATCAAGATCCGGGCGCGCCTCTTCGCTGAGCCTGCCAAACGCGATGCCGCGCAGCATCGCCGCCGCATCCGCCGCGGTCGTCACCTTGTCTCCGTTCAGGTCGCCGAGATACGGCGCTTCCTCCTCCGCCAAAGCCGGCAGGAGCGGCAACGCCATGACGAGCACCAGCAGCGCAAGCAGGACTCGCAGTACAGTTCTTTTCTTCATCCGTTCAACAACTATCTCTTTATTCTTTCATAATGTAGGATAAATGCTGGCTCCTAAAAAAGCGCTCTTCTTATTCTGCCATTACATATTGTCGCAAAAAAGGCTTTTCGCCCTTGGATTTCGCCTGTGTTGCGTCTTCTTTTCTTTGTGCGTACCGCGCCGCATGACACAATCGTTCACATTGCAAGCAATGAAACCTTGCCCTACATGATAACACGTTTTCAAAGGTTGTGGTAGAATGAACCTGTATCCTGCATCCGCTCCTGTAGGCGGAAAATGATCTCTCAACGATATCGTCTTTTTTCGAAAGGGCTGTTTACAAATGAAGATTGGTCAGTTCAGCGACACATTCCTGCCGATTGTGGATGGCGTCGGACGTGTGGTGTATCATTACGCCACATCCTTTGCGCGCCGCGGGGAGGAGTGCTACGTCATCGCACCCATGGCGGACACGGGCTATCGCGGGGGTTATCCGTTTGAGCTGGTCGATTTCATCAGCATGGAGCTGCCGCGCCAGAAGCAATACAACACCGGAATCCCCCAGCTCGACCCGCACTACGATGTTCGCATGCGGGATATCCGGCTGGATATCGTCCACACGCACTCCCCGTTTATCGCGGGCCTTGAGGCGCAGCGTCTCGCGCGGCGGCGCGATATCCCCATCGTCGGCATGTTTCATTCGCGTTATTATGACGATTTTTATCAGATCACCGGCGCAGAGATGCTCGCAAACATCGCCGTGGCGACCATTGTAAGTTTCTATCAGCGCTGCGACGAGGTCTGGACGGTGAGCCAGAGCTCGAAGGAGACGCTCTATGACTATGGCTACGTGGGCGAGGTGGTCGTCATGCCAAACGGCACGCCGGACATCGACCCCGACCCCGCCCGCGCCGCTGCCGCAAAGGAGAAGTTTGCGTTGGCAGACGAGCCGGTCCTGCTCTATTGCGGGCAGATGAACTGGAAGAAGAATATACTGCGCATCCTCGAAAGCTGCGCGCGCTACGCGCAAAGCGGAAAGCCCTTTACGCTCGTGCTCGCAGGGCAGGGGCCGGATGTGAAATCCATCCAGCAAAAGGCGAACGAGCTGGGTTTGTCCGAGCGCGTGCGCTTCACCGGCCACATCACGGATGAGAGCGATCTTTACGGGCTCTACGAAAACGCCGATCTGTTTGTGTTTCCCTCACTCTACGATACCTCCGGCATGGTGGTGCGCGAAGCTGCCGCGATGGAAACGCCCAGCGTCGTCGTGCGGGGCTGCGCCACGGCGGAGCCGATCATAGACCGAGAAAACGGGTTTTTGTGCAGCGACACGACCGAAAGCCTTTGCGAGACGATCGATCTTGCGCTAAACAATCCCGAGGAGACAAAGAGAATCGGCAAATCCGCGCGAAAGACGATCTTCCTCTCGTGGGACGACATCGCGGACGCAAGCCTTGCGCGCTATGCCGCACTGATTGAGCGCAAGAAGCGATCGCCGAAGAAAGCGTGACGCCATAGCCGTCTTCGTTTTTATTTCGTTCAACGCATCCTATCCGGGCTGAATAACGCATACGCAATGAAAAACGGAGTTTTTGCTCCGTTTTTTCTGTTCGCTCAAAGCTCCCTCAGCACAAGATCCGTCGCGCTATCGGACACAGCCTCCGCGCGCAGAACCTGCGGATGCGCCGCGTATTCCCGGCGCACCATCTCGCGCAGAGCTGTTCCGTTGTGGTGCCCGTGCACCACATGGATGCGATAGACCCCTCGGCTGCGTCGGAGCGTCGCTTCGATCGCAACCCGCGCCTGATACTGCGTTTTCCCGTGCAGGTCGAGCGTGACTGTTGCCGATGTCGCTCCAGACGTCTTTTGCATCGCGCGCGTCTCCTTATCCCGTCCCTTGCCTCATCCTGCGCTACGCGTAGGTATCCGCCCAGGGGAAATTCTTCCATTCGCCGCCGTGCATGCGGTGCAGTTCCTCCGTGGCAAGCAGCCATTTTGCGATGCACTCCGTCTCTGGATAAAACTCGTAAAACTCGCCTTCATAGAAGGTATACACGCGCGAGACATCCGTACACATGCCATACGTCGGCAGAAGCTTTGGCTCTATGTGGAACGAAAACGCCTCGCTGTTTCTCGTGCCTGTGAAAGTGAAGCCGGTGTGATCAAGCCGGATCTCCCCTTGACCGACCATCTCGCTGGTGGCGAGATTTTTCAGCGGCGCATACTTTGGCAGCATGCCGAGGCGCACCCGCTCGGTGAGAACGAACGCGGGATCCTTCAGCGCGCGATAGACGTGCTTTCGCTCCTCGTCAAACCACGCTTTGGGCGTCTCTGGCAGCACGCACGTTTCGTCCAGCGGCGTAAAGCTATAGTCCGCGTTGACGCGCGCGCCGTTTCCGCAGGCGAGACAGCGGATCGTCTCCCCCTCGCCGCGCATGGAAAACTCTGTTTTGCAGCGCGGGCAACGATAAAGAAGCGTGTGCATCTGCTGCGCGATTCTGCCTTTGCCGTCATAGGCGATCTTCGCTGTCTTGTTCCATTCATAGTCGTCGTTTTGAATCGCAACGTCCAGTGCGTGCTGAATCTCCTCCGCGCTCATCTGCTTGAGTTGCTCGGGGGTAAAGAGCTTGTCCACAACCACATGCACTTCTCCCGGACGTTCGTCCAAACAATACTTTGTGCTGGTGAGATATCCGCCGGAAATCTTCGTGATGTAGACCGGCACGCCGAAGTGCTTGAGCATCTTTCCACTGCCGATCGCCGAGGGCTGGTTCCCGCCGCCGATGCTGCTCATCCCCTCCGGAAAGAGAATCACGCGACCGCCAGAACGCAATATGCGCGCGATCTCCTTGATAGTATAGATATCCGGCGTGAAGTTCTTTTTCGGAATGATTTGCAAGAGACGAAATATTCCGGCCAGATGCGAGCGAAAGAACTCATTATAGCCCGCTACATAGCTCAGCGTATCCGGCAGGAGCACCGCGCCCGTGTAGATATAGTCGAGGCGGGAGGCGTGGTTGCTCACCACGATATAGGGGCCTTTTTCTTTGCGCGGGTCGATCTTGATCTGCGTGTGCACGCCGAGTTTTTTGAAATAGAGCAGCTTCCAAACATAGCCCAATATGCAATAGATCAGCTTCGGTGGTTTTTTGAGCTTGCGCGTGTGTAGCTGCTCCTGCAGCGTCATTTTGACCTTTGGCATGCGGTTTTCCCTCTCTCGGCTTCTTCTGTTCGTTTATCTCTCTCGATCAATGGATCGCTTGACTTGCTTTGATGCTTGTAGAGCATTTTATCAGAAAGCGCCGCCATCGGCAACACAACCTCGGAAAGCTTAAGGCGCGCAAAACGGCGGCGCATGCGCGCCGCCGTGTCAGTAAGCTTCCAGTAAAGTGCGCTCTCTGGTTTCGTGCCAATCCTCAACCGAAGCGTTCGAGGCTTGCGTCGTCGCCCAGCAGATAGATCGAATCATCCGCATGAAACGCATTGGTCGGGTCGAGGTTCACCGTCACATGGCCGTCCCTGCGAATTGCGATGATGGACACGCCATAGCGGTTGCGTACATCGATCTGCGCGAGCGAGCGCCCGACCCAGTCTCTGGGCACTTCGATCTCATGGATGCTGTAGTCCTCCGAAAGATCCAGCGCGTCCAGCACCCCGTCGGACACCAGAGAGCGCGCAAGGCGGATGCCGCCGTCGTGCTCCGGCTGAATGACGCGATCCGCGCCGGTCTTGATCAGCAGCTTCTGGTGCAGGTCGTCCTGCGCTTTGGCGACGATTTTCTTCGCGCCCATCTCGCGGCAGAGCACGGTTGCCAGCACCGAGGAGCGGATGTCGTCTCCGATGCAGATCACAACGCAGTCAAAATTGCGGATGCCGAGCTGCGAGATGGCGCGCTCGTCCGTCGAGTCCGCCTGCACCGCGCGCAGTACGTTGTCCTTGATCGCGCTGACGCGATCCGCCCGCTTATCGACGGCGAGCACCTCATGCCCCAGCGTGGTGAGCATCCGCGCGGTGCTTTGCCCAAAGCGCCCAAGGCCGATGATGAGAAAACTCTTACTCATATGCTTTTCTCCGCTCCTTGCAGAAATTCTAAGTTTTTGATCGTTCCAGCCTGCCTATCGCCCGAAATCCGGATCGTATCATCCGATCAATACATCCTCATGCGGATAATGCAGCACCTTCTCCACTTTGGTCGTGCTCTCGATCAGAGAAACCGCAACCGTTACGAGGCCGACGCGCCCCCCATACATGAGCAGTATCAGCAGCACCCGCGTGACGCTGGAAGTAGCGGCTGTAACGCCCGTGCTCACGCCAACGGTGCAAAATGCGCTTGTCGCATCATACAGCTGGTTGACGAGTCCGAGGCTGCCCGCGGGCATATCCTGCTCGGAAAACGAGAGCATGGTCGCCATACCGAGCAGAAACAATCCGCCGAGCAGCGTGATGGTCATCGCGCGGCGCACCTGTTCAATCGGAATTGTGCGGCCGAAGATCTCGGTTTCAAACTGCCCGCGGATGTAGGCGCGCGCCGCAAGCAACAGCGTAAACACCGTTGTGATCTTCAGCCCGCCCGCCGTTCCCGCAGGGCCGCCGCCAACGAGCATGATGAGTATGCCGATCCCCTTGCTCGCGTCAAACAACGACACCTGATCGATGGTGTTGAAGCCCGCCGTGCGCAGGGTTACAGACTGAAACGCGGCGTTGAGTATTTTTTCAAGCAGGTTCATATTCCCGATGGTTTTCGGGTTTTCATACTCGATCCAGAGAAACATCAGCATGCCAAAAACGATCATAAACGCCGTGCCGGTGAGCACCAGCTTGCTGTGCAGGCGCAGGCGGCGCAGGTCGCGCGTATTGCGCAGATTGAGAATCACGCCAAAGCCCAGCCCGCCCGCAATGATCATCCCCATAAAGACGATCATCATATACGGATCGTGGCTATACTCCGTAAAGGATCGATAGCCGCCGATGAGATCAAACCCCGCGTTGCAAAACGCCGAAATGCTGTGAAAGACGGAGAACCAGAGCCCTTTCCAGAATCCATATTGCGGCACGAACCGAAACGAGAGCAAGATCGTCCCGAAAAGCTCGGCAACTCCCGTCACCAGCAGGGCGGAGCGTGCCAGCCGCACAATCCCCTGCAGACGGCTTTCGCCGAGATTCTCCGCGATGCTCATGCGATCGTGCAAGGAGATGCGTCTGCCGGTGAGCGTGAAGAGGATCATGGAGATGGTCATCAGGCCCAG
>DNFZ01000249.1 GCA_003486785.1 Clostridiales bacterium
AAACAAAGCAAAAAGCGCGATGAATACGATTGCGATGAGAAACAGAGCGATGAGCAAACTATCGACAAAAGACACGAAATATACCCCCTTACAGATGCCAAGCCGATGCCAACCGCACCGGCTCATGCAAAATTCCTTGCGATTTCGAACAAACAGCCGTCACTATGCCTTCTCAACAGTCTGGCAGAAAAAACACAGTGCAAAAATGATCGAATTCATCATAAAGAGTATTATATCAGCGGCGATTTGTCAACCTATTCCATATCAGATGATCGATTGAAAAACAGATTAACCGATGATTTTTTGTCTCTCAAGCGCAGCGCTTCGGAAAGGGTTTTCACTGGAGCGATAGAAAAGGATACAGGCTTTGCCAAACGCGATGCAGAAGATGGTCAGCCCGGCGTTTGAGTGGCGCTTTTTGCCGAAAGATAATACAGCGGTAGCGCGAGCAGCTGCGCGCCGAGGGAAACTGCGATCATCAGCGAAATATTCACATCATACAGCGCGCCGAGCAACCAGCTGCCTAAAAACCAGAATATGCCGAATACGCTCTCAAAGATGCCATATCCTGTGGCCCTGCTCGTCTTTGGCACGATGTTTGCCACAGCTGCTTTTAGGATTGTCTCCTGCGCGCCCATGCCGATGCCCCACATCGCAATGCCAACCAGCAGTGCAAGATTGCTTCCTCCGCCGAATATGAGCAGCGCAAAGGGCGCGGAGAGCGCGGTGGAGAGGATCAGCGCGCGCATTCCTTTTCTATCATACATCAGCCCGAACACCATGGCAGACGCGGCATCTACAAGCATCGCTCCCGCATAGAGCAGCGGCAGGGTGCCGCTATTGACGAAAGCGTTCGCCTCCGAAAGGCCGGTGGAGAGCACCGCATGCGTACGCGAGACGTGCATGATGATCAGCGAATAATCGATGAAACCGAATGCAAACAGACTGATGCCCGCGAGGTAGAACAGGAACTTTCGGTTGAGGCGGAAGGGGACGAGTTTTTTGGGTTCCGGCTCAAAGTGTTCCGGGTTCGGGAACTTCTTCTTGGTTACAAACAGCATGAGGATGGTCGCGATCGCCGGTATGACCAGGAGCGCTAAGGCAAACGCATAGCGCTGATGCAGCGAGCCGCCTGTCTTAAAAAGCAGCGTGATATAGAGCATCACAGGGCCGAGAAACGCACCAAACTGATCGACAATCTCCTGTATGGCGAAACTCTTACCAACGCCCTCCTGCGTGGCAGCAAAGGACATGAGCGTGCTTTTGGCGGGTTTTTTAATCGCTTTGCCGATGCGCTCCACGATGATCAAACCGCTGGCAAACACCCAGCCGTGCTCTCCCGCGAGCGCAAGTGCGGGAACGGCCAGCACATCGATCGTATATCCGAGTATCGTGATGAGCCAGTAGCGTTTCGTCTTGTCTGCAAAGCGCCCAAAGAGCAGACGCAGGGAATAGCCCACGAGTTCGCCGAGACCCGAAACGAATCCGATGGTCGCAGCGGAAGCGCCGAGCAGGGATAAAAACGCGCCGCGGATGCTGGCGGCCCCCTCGTGCGTCATGTCTGAAAGCAGGCTCACGACGCTGAAAAGCAGGATAAACGTCATGGCGGGGGTGATGGGGTTTTTCTTTTTGTCCAGGTTTCGTAGCATGGTGCACCTCTTGTCTTGGAGTGATCTTCGAATATGAGATATCCTGTGTCTCATTATAATAACGAAAACCGATATTGAAAACAGATAACAACAAAATAGTCTGTGTTTGTGCGTGAAAATCCATGGTCTGCGCTTTGGTTACGAACGAATTCATATTCTCGCTTGCGAAGGAATGGCTGTCATACGGTTAAAATTGTAACTTTGTCGCAAAAAATGCCTGCAGTGTGATGCAGTCGCTTGACAATCCATCTGATTGTGCTACGTTGTATTTGTATCGATTAAAATGCTCCGGCAACCGGAGCACACACAAAAACATCATCAGGAAGTTGAGGATTGAATAGATGAGCCAACAGACGATTTCCAAGATTATTGCACGAGAAATACTAGACTCGCGCGGCAACCCCACAATCGAGGCGGAGGTTACCACCAGCGGCGGCGTGGCTGGCTGGGCAGCCGTACCATCCGGCGCGTCTACGGGCGCATATGAGGCGCTTGAGCTCAGAGACGGCGATAAGAGCAGATATGGCGGCAAGGGCGTGCAAAAGGCCGTGAAAAACGTGCATAACATGCTCGCTCCCAAGCTCGCCGGCATGGATGTGACGAGTCAGCGCGAGATCGACTACAAGATGCTCGAAATCGACGGCACGGCGGACAAGAGCAAGGTTGGCGCAAACGGGATTCTCGCGGTGTCCCTCGCGGTTGCAAACGCGGCTGCAAAGACGCTGGAACTCCCGTTGTACCGCTATATCGGCGGCGTGAACGCGCATGTGCTGCCCGTGCCGATGATGAACGTCATCAACGGCGGAAAGCACGCGGACAACAACATTTCCAGTCAGGAGTTTATGATCATGCCTGTCGGCGCACCCAGCTTTGCCGAAGGGCTGCGATGGGGCGCGGAAGTGTTTCACTCGCTCAAGGGCATTTTGCACAAGAAGGGTTTGAGCACCTCCGTCGGCGATGAAGGCGGCTTTGCGCCGAATTTATCCAGCGAGGAGGAAGCGCTGGAGACACTGATGGAAGCCATCACGAAAGCCGGATTTGTGCCCGGCAAGGACTTCATGCTCGCGATGGATCCGGCCAGCACCGAAATGTTTGACGAGGCGAAGAAGGCGGGCAAAGAGGGCAGCTATTTCTTCTGGAAGACGGGCGAAATGAGAACGCGCGACCAGATGATTCGCTACTGGGCAGACCTTTCTGCCAAATACCCCATCATCTCGATCGAGGACGGCCTTGCCGAGGAGGACTGGGAAGGCTGGAAGCAGCTTCGAAAAGAACTTGGCGATCGGATTCAGCTGGTGGGCGACGATTTGCTGGTGACCAACACCAAGCGCCTTGCGCGCAGCATCGAGGAGGAGAGCGTCAACTCGATTCTGATCAAGGTCAACCAGATCGGCTCGCTGACCGAGACGCTGGAGGCCATCGAGATGGCGCAGCGCGCGGGCTTCACCGCCGTGACCTCGCACCGTTCGGGTGAAACCGAGGACACGACCATCGCGGATATCGCGGTTGCGACCAACTCGGGACAGATCAAGACCGGCGCGCCTTCGCGCACGGATCGCGTCGCGAAATACAACCGCCTGCTGAGAATCGAAGCCCAGCTGGGCAGTGCGGCGGTCTACGCGGGTAAGAACGCATTCGGCAGGATTGGCAAACGAATTCTGTAACGGTGCTCCCATCAAAAAATCCCCTGAACCATGCGGCTCAGGGGATTTTTGTTGTGTAGAATCAATCCGGCGTAATGCCGATGATCGGTAGAACATCCAATGGAGTAGCCGGATAATAGTCCGCGGGGATGGTGATATCCGTCGTGCCCCAGACCGCCAGCGCGCCCTTTGCGCCGGCTGCCTTGGCGCATTGCATGTCATACGGCGCGTCTCCTAAGAAAAGAATCTCGTTAGGCGGGATGCCGAAGTGTGTTGCCGCAAAGAGCAGCGGATCTGCCGATGGTTTGGGGTTTTCCACGTCGTCCGCGCAGACGGCAAGATCAAAGTAATGCGCCAGGCCGTATTTGTGAAAATGCTCCTCATACAGCGCCCGCCCCTGCGAGGTAGCAACGCCGAGCGGAAGCCCCGCGTTCCGGATAGCCAAGAGCAGCGGCTCGATTCCCGTAAACGGCTTGTTTTCTGCGGCGAGCGGCGCGTAATAGTCGCTCCACTTACGAAGCGTGAGCTGCCAATCCGGCAGGGTGAAGAGATCGTTCAGCGCATAGCTGGGCAATCCCAGCATCTGGCGCAGATACTCCGGCGGGTAATGCCCGCCGCCGGTGTCCACCACGGCGCGATCCAGCGTAAGGATCAGGTTCGGCGCGGAGTCGATCAGGCATGCGTCGATATCAAATATGATGGCTTTGAAGTTATATCGATTCGTCTTACTCATACAATCGTGTAGTCTATCAGGTTATTTCTACAGAAGCAAGCAAAGAGCACGCTTTATTTCTGCTGTGCGGTTATGCGTTCGATTCATTCCAGAATGCCGAAACCTTCCCGGCGAGTTCCTCTTTGTGCCGTACGCGCTCGACCTTCCAGTGCGGCGGAAGAAGCCCGCGATAGTCGGAAAGGGAATAGCGCGTGTCGATGAGCAGTAGCGCGCCGCGGTCAGTCTCGGTGCGGATGATACGACCCGCCGCCTGCAAGACCTTGCTCATGCCGGGATACTGATAGGCATAGCGAAACCCGCTTTGATACGATTCCTCAAAGGCATCGCGCAGCACATCCCGCTCCAAACACACCTGCGGCAGACCTACGCCGACCACGACCGCGCCGCAGAGACGCTCGGCTGGCAGATCGATCCCCTCGGCAAACACGCCGCCCATCACGGCGAGCCCCAGCGTGATGCCCGTAGCATCCGGCAAAAACTGCGCGAGAAATTCCGCGCGGGCCGCGTCATCCATCTTTGGCGATTGCTCGAGAAACGTGACTTCGGGCAGCATCTCGCGCAGCAGCGCAGACAGCTTGGCAAGATAGGCGTGCGACGGCGCAAAGACGAGATAGTTGCCCCGTCTCCGCGCGGACACAAACGCGCGGATGGATTCGGTGACTGCGCGCAGCGTCGCCTCCCTTGCGGCAAAGCGCGTATCCAGCGAGAGATGGTACACCGCGAGATTTTCCGGCGGAAAGGGCGAGGGCAGCGCGAGAAACGGAGTTTCGGCCTTCACGCCGGATAGATCGCGATAGAAAACAAACGGCGAGAGCGTCGCGGAAAACAGGATCTCGCTGCGGCATTTTTTGTAGATTTCCGCGAGCTTGCCGGAGGCGTCGGTGCAAAAGAGCGTGATCGTCCGCGTTGTCTTGCCGCCCTGATAGAGTGTGCGATAGCGCGCATCGTACAGATCCATCACAAATCGAAACGACGATAGGTCAAACGTGAGCTGACGTGCCAGCGCGCGGTCGGCAGGGATGCTGTCGGCAGAGAGCTGATCCAGCGCGCCTTCGACGGCTCTTGTGAGCGCTTCCGGCGGTTCGGTAACGGAGAGCGGGACGTCGAACCCCTCAAACTGCGCGGAGAACGCGGTTTCCAGCCTCTTGAGCGCGCGGTAGAGCGGCGTTTTGCGCTGCTGTTTGGGGATGCTCCTGCGCGTCTGCGTCACATCGGCGAGCGACAGCGCAGCGGAATACATGCTTCTTGCGCGATCCGGCAGGTTGTGCGCCTCGTCGATGAGCAGCACAAATCCGTTTCGTCCGGTGGTAAAGAATCGCTGCAAGCGCACGCGCGGGTCGAAGGCGTAGTTATAGTCGCAGATGATCAGATCGCAAGACAGCGAAAGATCGAGCGAGAGCTCAAACGGGCAGAGAAAGTGCTTTGCCGCATATGCGCGGATCACGTCCGGCGTGAAAACCCCATCGAGCCGGTTCATCTCGGCGAGAGCGTCGCCCAGGCGGTCATAATACCCCTCCGCGCGCGGGCAGTCGCCCTCCCGGCAGATCGGCTGATCGTGGACGCACATCTTCTCTTTTGCGGTGATAACAACGGCGCGCAGGTGCGGGGCGTGGATGAGCTTTGCCGCGTTGACGGCCGCCTCCTGCTGTGTGGTACGCGCGGTGAGGTAGAAAATCTTCGCCGCGTGCCCGTCCGCAAGCGCTTTTAGTGCGGGAAAGAGCACGGCCATGGTTTTGCCCGTGCCCGTCGGCGCTTGCGCGAGCAGGGCGGACTTTTCGCGGATGGCGTAGTAGACCTGCGCGGCAAGCGCGTGCTGGCCTTCGCGAAACGCGGGATAGGGAAACGCCATCTGCCGCACATCCTCGCGCAGGGCGCGTTCGTGGACATATTCGGTTTCGAGCAGATGCAGATATCGCTCGGTCAACAGCGCATAGAACGCGCCTAGCTGCTCAACGGCATACGATTCGGTCAGCGTCGTGATCTCGCCCGTGTCGAGGTGAAAATAGGTCAGACTCACGTCGATTTGCGCAAGTCCGGCCGTTTCGCAAAAGAGAAACGCATAGCACTTCGCCTGCGCCCAGTGCTGCGGATCGCCGGAAAGCAGCCGCTCGCTCTCGAGATACGTGGTCTTGATCTCCTCAACGCGAGAGTCTCCGTAGAGGCGGTCGATGCGGCCATACACCGTCAGCTCGATGTGCTCGGAAGAGACAGTGCCGGAGACGGATACCTCGTTTCTTGCGCCGTCCAACGCCACCGCCTGAAGCGCCTGATGCCCGCGGATGCCGTCGAGCAGGCGCGCGGAAGAGGCCATCGCGGACAGGCTGCCGGACAGCATGACGGTTTCGACGAGGGTTCGCACGGCGACTCTGCGCTTCTCCAATGGGTCTCCTCTTGCGTAAGATTTCACAGTGAAAATAGATCATCAAACAAGTACATTTGTTTGCTTTCGCTATTATATCACACCAAAACGAAGAAATCAGCCGCGAACTTATTTTGCTTGCAGTGAAACAAAAACGTGTTACAATAAACTCAAAACACCAAATCAGTTTCCAGCGTTTTTGCTCAAATCAAAATGAATTTTCGCTCCAAAATACCCAAAAAAAGAGGCAATATGACAACCGAAGAAA
>DNFZ01000263.1 GCA_003486785.1 Clostridiales bacterium
TGCGGCGAGGATGTCCATAAGCGTGGCGATCGAAGGGGAGGTTAGATCCCTCTCGAGCTGGGAGATAAATCCCTTGGTCAGCTCCGTGCGGGCCGCAAGCTCCTCTTGCGTCAATCCGCGCTGTTGTCGCAGCTGTTTGATCTTGACGCCAATCTCCATTTCTGTCTACCATTCCTAAACTTTGTGTTTACAGTCACTAAACGGAATTAAACCAAATCGCGCGGGAAAAGTCAATGGTTTTACGAGAATTTTTCACGAAAACCAGGCTGGTTTTTCATGGTGCTTGCGCATAAAGCGCATGCGCGAGATCGATGTGAAAAAAGTGAGCTGTCATGCGGTATTTCTTGACTGCCGCAGCCTTATTGCAGCCGCATGTGTTTCGCGCTGTTTCGCGTACTTGCGCGGAAGCTTTTGGCGTGATACACTCGAATTGAAAATCGATGAAAGGGAACAAGGCACAGGAGCTTCTGAAAAGGAGAGAAAAGCATGAAACCTGGGATTGCCGTTTGCTTTCCCGGCACGGGGTTTACCTGCAAAGAGGCGCTCTTCGAGCGTCTGGCGAGCGATTTCTCCGCGCGCGGGTATGATGTTGTCCGGCTTGACTTTTCACACATCCCGTTTCGGGAGATTGAGTCGCTGGAGGAAGCAATCGCCGTGGCACAGCGAGCGGTTAAGCGGCAGCTTTCGCACATTGTATTCTCCGAGTATGCGGATATCGTGTTTGTCTCCAAAAGCCTTGGCACCATTTTAGCCGCACAGGTCGAGCGGGAAAACGACTTGAAGCCGCGCCAGCTGTTTCTCACGCCGCTGAACAGAACCCTCATGCTCATCCGCCCGGAAACCCGCGTGATCGCTATGGCGCTCGGCACGCAGGATCGGTTTTTATCCGGAAGAGCGCTGACAAGCTTCTGTGAACCGCGTGGCATCAATTACTGCCTCATCGAAGGCGTGAACCACAGCCTTAAGGACGATCAGAACGCGGCGCGCACATTGCAGATCATCGAGCAGATCGCGACGCTTTGCAACTGAATTTTGCCATCGCGCGAACAACCGCGCAAATACGCTACAGGACAAGAGCAATATGGAACTGTATATAGACGAGTTTCTCATCAGCGATGACCCAGCGCTGGTTCAACCGGAGATTGTCTTTGAACTGCTTTCCAAATCCTATTGGGCGGGGGAAAGAAATCTAGAGACTATCAGGAAGTCAATCGAAAACTCCCTTTGCTTTGGCGTTTACCACGCGGGCAGGCAGATCGGGTTTGCGCGCTGCGTAACGGACTATGCGACCATCTACTGGCTCGCGGATGTGATCATCGACGAGGGGTTTCGCGGACGGGGCTTAGGCAAAGCGCTCGTCGCCGCGGTGCACGCGCACGAAAGCATAAAGAATCTTTCCGGCATTCTCGCCACGCGGGACGCGCACAAGCTTTATGAACGCCACGGGTTTGTGGGTGTCGACGAGAAGCGATATATGAGAAGGCCCGCAAATCACTGTGCGGCGCAAACATCCGAGCGGGAGCCTTGACGCGCGTTGCTGAAAGAAAACCCATAGATACGGGATGCAGATCAGATTCGCGCACGCGGTTGTTCTTTCCGTATATATACTATCTATTGCTCAAAACATGCATCATGCTGTATGAATAAATAGTGCGATAGCAACGGAGTATGAACCTGCTTTTTTTGAGCATGTTCTGTACGCGGTTAGCATTTCAGCAGGCAAAATGCCGGAAAATCAACACTTTTTCCGTCGCTGTCGGATCACAGCGTAGCAATCGCCACAAATTATCGATTTGTGAAAAATAAAAACAAAGCATGTCGAAGCCGAAAAGATTGGCAAAACTGCATCGACGCAAGGGTGGCGGTATGCTATACTTTCGGCGTTACATGAAGGAGGGATACCCATGAAAAAGATGATTGCGGCGGTGGCGGCTCTCGTGTTGAGCTTCACGCTTTTTATGCCCGTGGCGCTGGCCGATGCTGTCGGTGAAGAGCGTGTTACGATGGGCGCGGATCTGACCGAGCGTCAGCGCAAAGCGGTTTATGCAGACTTTGGCATTGAGGAAGGTTCCGTTACCGAACTGATCGTGACGAACAAAGAGGAGCGCAGCTACCTTGAAGGGCTCGTGCCCGACGGGAAGATCGGCAGCGTTGCGCTCTCGTGCATCTACATCAAAATACTGCCCGAAGGCTCCGGCATGAGCGTAGAGATCCACAATATCAACTATTGCACGGAGGATATGTATATCAACGCGCTGACGACGGCGGGAATCTCAGACGCGCAGGTCATCGTCAGCGCTCCCTTCCCGGTCTCCGGCACCGGCGCACTGACGGGTGCTTATAAAGCCTATGAGGACATCACCGGAAATTCGCTCTCGAGCCTGGCGAAAGCCGCAGGCGCGGAGGAGCTGGTGGTCACCGGTGAGCTTGCCGAATATATCGGCAGCGACGATGCGACGCAGATGATCAACGAGCTAAAGAGCATGCTTGACAAAACGCAGGCGATGACGGACGACGAAGTGCGCGCCGAAATCAAAAACCTCGCTACTATGTACAACATCTCCCTGACCAACGCGCAGCTCGAGCAGGTGCTCTCGCTTGTTCGCAAACTGGAGGGGCTGGATTCGGATCAGCTCCAGGAGCAGCTGGTTGGCATTGCAAAAGCCGCGCAGACTGCAAACAAGGTCAACGAGGTGACAAGCAAGGTGGTTGAGGACGTAAAAGGCTTTTTCAGCGCGGTTGGCAACTTCTTCTCCCGCGTGTTTGGAGGCAACTAAGACAAGGTTTTCTTTCGTAGCGAACGCCTAAACAGGTGAGGATGCCGTTGCCCGCGGCATCCTTTTTTCGATCGCGAGACAGTAAAAAACCCTGTTCGCGCAGTCTATCCTTGCAGGCCAAGTGGTTTCAATACGGCGGATTATCGCTAGATTTTGTGGCGAAAGGGTGAACTGTTTACAATATAACAACAAAATCTGCCACAGCTGATGCTATAATGGTTTAGATTTATATATGACAAGCGCGTGCGCTCGTTCTTTCGCATACAGGAGAAAGCTTACATGGACAACAGCCGTTATCGAGAATATCCAGAAAATGAACGCAGGATAAAACAACAGCCCTATCACGGGCAGGATTCCGGCGCAGCCTCTTATCACGAGGGCGGCAACCGCTATGCTGCGGATCGTGGTTATGAAGGCCGGGCCCCATCCGGCAACCGCGCGCCTTCCTCCGCCGGGCAATACGAAGGCTATGCGCGCAACGGAGCGCCTGAACGCCGCAGACCCTCCTATAAAGAGACCGGTGGCTATCCGCGCGCGGGTTCTTCCGCTACGCGCGGGGCGACGGACAGCTACGGCGCGAGCCGGTCTTCCGCATCGTCCGGCTCCGGCGGCAGCAGAGGATCCGGCTCTTCCGGCGGTGCTTCCGGCGGTTCCTCCGGCGGATATTCCGGCGGCCCGAAAAAGAAAAAGAAGAAGCGCCGCTATCGCCTGCGCATTCAACCCAGAGCGTTTTTCATTCTCTCGATTTTACTCGTCGCAATTGCGATGGTCATCGTCGGCATCCGCGCGTTTCGCGACACGAGCGGCACGCAGGAGGCGCAGTCCGACCAGAAGCCGGGGCTGTTTGCGGAGTTATTCAAAACGCCTACGCCGTCGCCCACACCTACGCCGGAACCGACGCCTACCCCGACACCTACACCGCCCTATGAGATACCGCACGCGGTGGACGGCACACAACCGAGCGTTCTGGGGATTACGACCGAAGTCGAGGTGGACGGGGTACGGGTGGACTCCTATGAGCGCGCGGAGAAGATCGAGTTTTTACCCGACGAACCGTACACCACCGTTGAGGGTGTAATCACCTTCCGCGGGAACCATTATCGAGACAGCGCGGCCTTTGGTACAGCCAGCATCAGCACGCGCAAGCTCTCCGAGGCATGGAAGGTGGAAACAGGCGAGCTGATGCGCAGCGACATCGGCGGCGTGACTGAAAGAACCTGGACGGGCAGCGGCTGGGTCGGCCAGCCACTCATTGTGAAGTGGCCGGAAAACATCAAGCAGCTGATGAATATGCACGACTGGGCCAAGCAGAAGGCGGATCTGGTCGAGGTGATCCTCGGCACGATGGATGGCAACATCTATTTTCTGGATCTCGAAACCGGGCAGCAGACGCGAAACATCCTGCGGGTTGGCATGCCGTTCAAGGGCGCAGGTTCGCTCGACCCGCGCGGGTATCCGATTTTATACATCGGTTCGGGCGATATGTATGTCTCCGAGGAGATGAAAGCCCGCGCGATGGTGTATTCGCTGATCGACTTCACACGGCTTTACGAGTTCGGCAAGCAAAACGACGCGTTTGCGTTGCGCGACTTTCACGCGTATGACAGCGCGCCGCTTGTGGACGCGAAGACCGACACTCTGATCTACCCCGGCGAAAACGGGATTCTCTATACGATCAAGCTCAACACCACGTTTGACGAGACGACGGGGCAGCTTTCCGTCAACCCCACGGAGGTGGTAAAGATGCGCTACGTCGGCGCGCGCTCGACCTATCCGGAGAGCACAAACACCTCGAAGAACAAATATTGGCTTGGCTATGAAACCAGCATCGCCGTGCTGGGCGAATACGGCTATCTGGGCACAAATGACGGCTTTTTACAGTGTGTCAATCTCAACACGATGTCCCTCGTTTGGGCGCAGGATACCGTGGACGACACAAACGGCACTGCCGTGCTGGAGACGGACTTTGCCAACCGCACGGCTTACCTCTACATCGGCGCTTCGCTGCATTTCACAGCGGACGCGGATATGATCGGCACCGTCTCCTTTTTTAAGGTAAATGCGATTAC
>DNFZ01000040.1 GCA_003486785.1 Clostridiales bacterium
GTCCGGAAGCGCGTCCATGACGGTTGTGTTCAATCAGTCGCAATTGCAAGTGGTCGGAGAAAAGACGCCTCTTTCGTTTACAGGATCGGTAGAAGAGGTCGAGTGTGGAACAAACCATCTGGCGCTGCTGCGTCAGGCAGAGGATGGCGCGGAAAGCGTACTGATCATCACGCGCGCCGGAGAGCAGATTGCAGATCTGTCCTATTCGGATCAGTGCATCATCGATTTTGGTTTTTATAGCACAACGAGCGAGATGCTGTGGATTCAGACCCTGAGTGTCGGGACCGGCACGCCGATGACGACGATCTCCACCTACGATTTGAACAAGCGGGAAGTCACGGGCATGATCCATGTGCAAGGCCAGCTTGTGGATGAAATCTATATCACCCCGAACAGGATGTTTGTGGTCTGTACCAACCAGATCATCCGCTTCATTCATGCAGGCAATAAGGAGATCTACCGCACGATGATCTATGGCTATGAGGTGTTGGACTTTTCGTTCGCATCCGGTACGCCTACGTTTCTTCTGACCACGCGCGGGGGAGATTTTCACACCGTACGCATTCTCACGCTTGCGGAAGGCTCCTCGCCTTCTCCTGTTGAAACGACGCTGCAACTGCCGACAGAAGGCGTGAGCGCTTTTATCATGGGCAGCCGCCTTGCGGTTGCCTCGCGCGAGAAGCTCTTGACCTATACGATCAAGGGCAAGCTTTCATCGACATTGACGTTTGAGCAGTCCATCGACACGGCGGTTAAGCTCACGGATGCAAAGCTGTTGCTCTCGAGCAACGGTATGTTCTATCTTGCGAATGCGGGTTAATGCGCGCATCTGGCAAGGATGAGGAAGGCTAAGGCATGAACTTCATCGACATCGCAATTCTGCTGATTTTGGCAATCACCATTCTCGGGGGGTTATACCGCGGGTTTATCAACACTGCGCTGAATGTTTGCGCGACGGCGCTTTCCATCTTCTTTGGCAGGGTGATGATACCCATCGTCTCAACACTGGTCAAAGGCAACGCGGATCTGTTTTCGATGCTTCTCTATTACACGGAAGGATCCGAGTATGTCGCCATAACGGATGTGGAGCTTACGCGCGCGCCTATCTCCAGCATTTCCTCTGAGCAATTGCAGGTCGTGCTGCAAAATGCCGACATGCCGATTCCCATGAACCGCTGTGTCTTGCGGAACATCGCCTCCGAAGCCTTCAGCAAGAGTGGCGTTACCACGCTGGGCGATTACTTCAATCAAACCATCGTATGCGTGGTCATCAATATTCTCGCGCTCATGCTTCTCTTTACCATACTCAGGCTGCTCTTCGGGTTTCTCATTCGCGGGGTGGAGTATGGACGCGGCGGATTTCCGGTACTCTCGCGCGGAGACGGAATCATTGGCGCGGGCGTAGGGCTGATTCATGGCGTGCTGATGGTGTTTGTTATCTTCCTCGCTGCGCCTGTCATGCTCACGGTTTTGCCAAAGCTCTATGAATTCTTGAGCGAATCGTTCTTTGGCGAGTTTTTTTATAAAGCAAATTTTCTGCTCTCGATCATCCCTTGCACCTAGTGTTTGAGGTGAATCTCACTTGAGCCGACACTTTGGAGCACGGCTTTGCAGCGCAGAGGCAACAGCGGGGGAATGGACGCGAAAGGCGGGTTGATAGTATGGTTCGGTTCATGCGTAAGTGGCTTGTACCGCTGCTGGCGGGGTTGCTGCTAATCGGTGTCGGGTGCGTGTTTGTGCCGCTCTCGCGGCAGCTGCAGACGCGCGCCGAAACAGAACTGACGCTGCTGATGGACCGCGCGTTTGCGCAAATTGAGGAAGCGGACAGGCTCGCCGAGCCGATGATTGCAGCGCAAACAGAGGGCCTTTTGAGCAAGGCCGCTGCGGTATCACGCTTTTTGACACATGATGACACGCTGCTTGCCAGCGACGCGCTCTCTGCGCTTTGCGAACAGCTTGCGATCGATCGAATCGACGTTGCGGATAACGAAGGGACGCTGGTCGCCTCGTCGGAAGCCGCGCGAATCGGCTTGACGCTGGGCGCGCAGGAAGCATTTGCCTGGACGATGGCTGCGGCGGACGACGAAGCCGCTGCGCTCGTGCAGCAGGACAGTATAGATCCGAGCGTGATCTATGCTTGCATCGGCAGAACGGACATCGAAGGCTTCGTGCTGCTCTCGCGCGATGATCCGCACGTGGAAAGCGCGCTGATGCTCTCCGATGCGGAGTCGGCCACGAGCGATATCGCCTACGGCGGGGATATCATCTTCCCGGCAGAAGCAGGCGCTGAAGGATTTTTCTTCGAATCCGGCAGCCTGTGCCTGCGGCGCGCACAGAACGATATCACGCTGATAGCGGCGCGCCCGACAACGGAGGTGTTCGCCGTGCGCAGCGTTGCCATACTTGCGTTTTGCGCCGCGCTAGCGTGCGTCATGATCTGCGGCGTTGCGGCGTATCTTATGCATCTTGAGCCTGTATCCGCGGAAGAAACCGAAGAGCCCGCGTCAATATCGGCGGAAGCGGATGATGCGACGCTGCCGGAAGGCCGCGAACAAGCGGAGCTCGACGAGACGACGCTGGATCGAGCACAGAAGAGGCGGCTGTTTCAAAAACGCGAGCGCAGGGAAGAAGAACAGACCGAGACGCTTGAATTTGAGCAGACCGAAGAGAGAACAGAACGAGTGCCAAGGCAGACGGCCAGAAGCAGAAAGATGGCACGCACCTCCGCGATGGATCTGGCGGAGGAAGACAGCGAAAGTGCATTTGAGAAAATCGTCGATTGATCGATCGCTGAAAACACAGAATATCAAGAGGGGGGCTGTTTGGATGACACAGCTCCTTCTTTTTGTATATGCGCAGGAGGACGATATCCGCCTGCATGCAGGGTCAACACAAAAGCCGCTCCAACAAACGGAGCGGCTTTGCTGCGCAATCAAAGAAATTATTGTGCGAATACGATGGTTACGGCAAACTCGGATGCCACAGCTCGCACGATGGGCGCAAACAGGTCATGTACCTGAGAGAGCGCAAAGATATCCGCCTTTTCGAGCATATCGGCGCTGCTGAGCTGTTGCGTCATCGCATCCCGAATGTTTTGCTCAAGCAGGTTTTGCTGCTCGGTGGTCATCTTGATGTCTCCGAACGCAAACAACGCCTTCTTGGTTTCCTCAAACTCGGTCTTCTCAACATCCACGGTGATATAAGAAAGCGCCGCATGGGGGATGGCAATGCTCACGACATGCAGCTCGGTGTCGAGCGTGATATCCGCACTGGAGAGCTTCGACAGATCTACGGTAAACACGCCCATGCCATACGAGCGGATAACCTTCGATTTTTCAAATAAAGCAAGATTAGCCAGCGCCTGCGAAACGCGCGTGGTGACGGTGACATCCTGCTCCAGCACGACAAAGTCGCTCTTTGCGCGGGCTTCGCCAAGAATTGCATTGGAAAAATCGATCTTGTTATACCCCATGGTCTNNGAGTGAGTTTGGGATGCCAATGTTGATCTGCGGCGAAAGCAGAGACTTGATTTTCGGCAACAGGAAGAGAATCGCAACCACGATGGCGACGAGTACGATGCCCCGGAACACCCACTTGAGATGACGCAAGCGAAAACGGAAATGTGGTTCCGCTGCGCCTGGTTCGGTGTTGTTATCCAGCGCGCGGCGGCTCTTTCGCATGGCCTCGTCGCGGACGGCGGCAGAACGCGCTTCGTCGCGCGTGTGGTCGGTTTCGGGGCGGTTGTTTTCCGACATGGATTCGTCCTCCTCGTTAAGTTTTGCCTAGGATTCACGATATAGCATGTTAGAGCTACAACAACAGTATAGAAAACGCAGGGTTTGTGTGTCAATGCGATGACACAATCGCAACAGATCGTTTTCTCTGCCGCCATGTTTCGCAAATCATGGCAGAGGAATCGCAGTAAAAGTATAAGAAATAATTCTCTTTCAAAAAAAACCGCCCTCATTGCTGAGAGCGGTTCGTGAAAAATAAACGATTCAGCCTTCGACTTCGACCTGAAAACCGCCGTAAGCCATTTGATGCATGACAAACGGCATATCCGCTTCTTCCTCATTCGG
>DNFZ01000242.1 GCA_003486785.1 Clostridiales bacterium
GTATGAAGCGTATACCGAGCATAAAATCCGCCGTTACGGGTTCCACGGAACTTCGCATCGCTATGTATCAGGGCAGGCGGTTAAAAAACTCGTTGCTCTCGGCATGAAGAAAGAGGATACGCGCGTCATCACGTGCCATCTGGGCAACGGCTCTAGCCTGTCCGCGGTGAAGGGCGGCAAATGCGTGGATACATCTATGGGGCTTACTCCTCTGGAAGGCGTACCCATGGGCACGCGCTGCGGCAGCATCGATCCTGCGATCATTCCGTATCTGATGGGCAGAACCGGCATGAGTGCGCAGGAGATCGATACTTATATGAATAAAAAGAGCGGCGTGCTGGGCGTTTCGGGCGTGAGCAGTGACTTTCGTGATCTTGCGGTCGCCACCAAGCAGGGCAACGCGCGCGCGGCATTGGCCCGCGAGATGTTCTGCTATAAAGTGCGCCAGTTCATCGGCGCGTATGCGGCAACGCTCGGCGGCGTGGATGCCATCGTCATGACCGCGGGTGTCGCGGAGAACGACTGCTATATCCGCGAAATGATCCTGCATGGGCTGGAGTATCTAGGCATGGATATGGACTGGGAATTCAACCTCACCTGCGCGCGCGCGACGGATCTGGAACTTACGAAACCCACGAGCAGGATGCACGTCTACGTGATCCCGACGGACGAGGAGATGACCATTGCGCGCGACACCGCCGCGCTTGCGCTGTGAGCGCAGATCGTGTATAATCCCCAAAGAGAGATATCGTTTCGGAGGAATGCAACCATGAAGCATATTCAAACCATTCAGAAGCCCTGCATCAAAGCGGGAAGCGACACCGCTTGCGGCGAATGCCAGGCGAGCTGCCAGTCCGCCTGCAAAACGTCCTGTACGGTCGCCAACCAGAAGTGCGCCAAAGAAGAGAAATAAAGTCGGGCTATCTTTGATCAGCCGATCCGCAAAGAAAGGCCATAAACGGTCTTTTTTTGTCTTTCTAAACCTAAGATTTGCGCTGCTTTTCATCTGAATCAAAACCGCATTTTTTCCAAAGGAGAACCCGATTTGATCCATTCGTTTCGATTCAATCATCATCATATCCTGCTCGATGTCGAGAGCGGTGCGATTCATACGATCGACGACGCCGCCTTTGCGATCGTGCAGGCGATTGAGCGCGGGGAAGACCCGTATGACGCAGGTGTCGATGCGCAGACTGTTCTAGAAGTGCTCGCCGACCTGGATGAGCTAAAGGCAGGCGGCGCTTTTGAAACCGGCACGCCTGTCGCGCCGGAGATTCACGGTGGAAGCGCGATTAAGTCTATGTGCTTACATGTGGCGCACGACTGCAACCTTCGCTGCCGCTATTGCTTTGCCGCGACGGGAGATTTCCACGGCGAGCGCATGCTCATGCCGCTTGAGACCGGAAAACGCGCGCTCGATTTTCTGATGGAGCGCAGCGGCACGCGCCGGCATCTGGAAGTAGACCTCTTCGGCGGCGAACCGCTGATGAACTGGGATGTTTGCAAGCAGCTCGTGGCTTACGGGCGCGAACTGGAACAAAAGTTTAACAAGATCATCCACTTTACAATCACCACCAACTGCGTGGCGCTCGACGACGAGAAGATCGACTTCATCAACCGCGAGATGCACAACGTGGTCATCAGCCTCGACGGGCGCAAGGAGATTCACGACGCGCTTCGCCCCACCGTCAACGGCAAGGGCTCGTTCGACATCATTTTAAGCAACGCGAAGAAGCTCGTTGCGGGTCGCGGAGACAAGGAATACTACATCCGCGGCACGTTCACGCGAGAGAACCTCGATTTTCTGGAGGATGTGAAAGCGCTCGGAAGCTTTGGATTTCAACAGATCTCTATCGAGCCCGCCGTGCTGCCGGACGAGAGTCCCTACTGCCTGCTGCCGGAGCACATCGCGCGCATCGACGCGGAATATGACGCGTTGGCAAACTACTATATCGAAGCGCGGAAGAAGTCCGATACGTGGTTTAACTTCTTCCATTTCATGTTTGATCCCGATGGTGGGCCGTGCCTGAGAAAGCGCATCAACGGCTGCGGCGCGGGCACGGAATACATCGCTGTCACGCCAGAAGGGGATATCTATCCATGCCATCAGTTCGTCGGTATGCAGGCGTATCAACTTGGCTCGCTGGATGAGCCGGCACTCAGGGGCGATCTGCAAGAGGCTTTCTTAGGCTGCAACGTCTGTACGAAAGACGTTTGCAATAACTGCTGGGCAAAATACTATTGCAGCGGCGGCTGCATGGCGAACGCCGCGCTCTACGGCGGCGCGCTGGAAACGCCGCACGAGATGAGCTGCCGGCTGATGAAAAAGCGTATCGAATGCGCCATCGGCATTTATTTAAGCGAACGATGAACAATACCCTCACTGCGCGGGAACCGATCATTTGTGACGAAGCTCTCGTGGAAACAATCGCAAAACAACTCGAATGCTCGCAGCTTCTAGCGCGGGCGATGATTCGGCGCGGCGTTTCATCTCTGGAAGAAGCGCAGCATTCTTTGCGACCCGATGAGAGCGATCTGT
>DNFZ01000021.1 GCA_003486785.1 Clostridiales bacterium
CGCACACGCCCCTCAAACGTGCCTGTCTGCCAATTCCAGCACTGCCGCGCACCATGTCATTATAGCCGCAGGGATGTCCATTGTCAATTGATTTTGATCAAATTATAAAGCTCAATTTTTACAGTATTATTCTCTTATCGCTTGCCGGATTATCGTGTTCATCCACCCGCATAAACAGCTCTTTTTTCATCAAGACACAGATTCTTTCACAAAACGGAACACGGCGTTCTTTTTTATCCGCCGCAATCGCGCTATAATAAAGAAAATCGGTTGCCGGCTCAACCTGACCGGATCTTTGCAAACCGATTCATCGAAGGAGGATTTCTCCCATGAGAAATTTAACCATGCTGACCGACCTCTATCAGCTCACCATGATGTACGGCTATTTCAAAGAAGGCATGCAGCAAAACGAAGGCATCTTCGACCTGTTCTTCCGCCCAAAGGAGGACGTTGTTTACGCCGTCATGGCGGGCACGGAGAGCGTCGTGGCATACATCAACAACATCCATTTCGCCGAGGAGGATATCGCATACCTGCGCTCGCTCAATCTCTTTGACGAATCTTTTTTAACCTACCTCAAGACCTTTCGCTTCACCGGAGATCTCTACGCCATGGCGGAGGGAACGGTGGTCTTTCCATATGAGCCTCTCGTGCGCGTCCGTGCGCCGATCATGGAGGCGCAGCTCATCGAAACCGCGATCCTCACATTCGTCAACCACCAGACGCTGATTGCCACCAAAGCAAGCCAGATCTGCTATGCGGCGCATGGAGACAGCGTGCTGGAGTTCGGCCTTCGCCGCGCGCAGGGTGCGGATGCGGCCATCTACGGCGCGCGAGCCGCTATCATCGGCGGTTGCAACGCTACAAGCAATGTGCTCACCGGACAGATGTTCGGCATCACCGTCTCCGGTACGCACGCGCACAGCTGGGTGCAGAGCTTTCCGGATGAAATCTCCGCGTTTCGCGCCTATGCGCGCACCTTCCCCGATAGCTGCCTGCTGCTTGTGGACACATTCGACACGCTCCGCAGCGGCGTGCCAAACGCCATCACGGTCTTCAAGGAGCTGCGCGAGAGCGGGCATGAGCCGATCGGCATCCGTCTGGACAGCGGCGACCTTGCTTACCTGAGTAAAAAAGCGCGCATTATGCTGGACGAGGCTGGTTTCCCGAACGCAATCGTCGCGGCCAGCAGCGATCTGGATGAGTACGTCATCCGCGACCTGAAGATGCAAGGCGCGCGCATCAGCGTCTGGGGCGTCGGCACCAGGCTCATCACAAGCGAAAACAACCCTGCGCTCGGCGGCGTATACAAGATGAGCGGTGAAATCGTAAACGGCACGCTGATTCCGAAAATCAAGATTTCCGACAATCCTGCAAAAGTGACAAACCCCGGCTATAAGAAGGTGTTTCGTCTGTATGACAAAGACGGCATGGCGATTGCGGACCTCATTGCGCTGGAGGATGAAACCATCGACAACACGAAACCGCTGCGCATTTTTGACCCGATTCAGACCTACAAGCGCATGACGCTGACAAATTTCACCGCGCGCGAGCTGCTGCTGCCCATCTTCATCGCGGGCAAGCAGGTGTACGCCTGCCCGGATATTCACGACATCGCTGCCTATGCACAGCGCGAGCTGGCTTCTATGTGGGACGAGTATAAGCGCCTCCTGATGCCGCACACCTACAAGGTAGACCTCTCGGACCGCCTCTATGATCTCAAGCAAACGCTGTTGCGCGATGCGGTTGGTGATCACCCATGAAGCGGCATATTCTGACGATTTTATGCGCCATATTTCTTGTTTTCGCACTTGCAGGATGCGAAAACGCAACCCCTGTGCTGGCGGGCACGCCGACCCCGGCCGCCTCGCCAACGCCGCTGCCCGATCCCTTCACGGCCGAGATCACAGCGGCACCCGTGGCGACCGATGCGCTCGGCAACAGCATCGACTCTGACGAGCATTATTGGCAATATCTCTCCTTCGGCGCGATGCGGGTGTATGAATATGGCAATGGAACGTTTCTGGACGGCATTTGCGTCAACACCTATCCCCTGGCGCTCGATGGCGTAGTGGATATCGTCTATACCTCCAAGGACGGAAAAATCTCCGGCATCGGCAGCATTCACAACGCTTATGGCACAACACGGCTTGAGACCGGCTCCAACGCCATCTACGCGGAGATCAGCACAGACATCGACGTGACTGGCATGGACTTTGCCCTTGTCGTGAAAACCGCGTTTGCGCCCGCTGCGGACAGCGCAACGCCCACGCCCTGATCCCATCGTTGTGGGGGGGGTGGATCGCGCAATAGCGCGTCAACCGGAGATCATCTCTGCGCAAGCAAAGCAATAGCCCCGCCGTTTGGCGGGGCTTTGTGTGTTGCTTTCGTTGGATCGCTTACTTATTTAACCAGGCCGGTTGCGGCGTTGAACTCGTCGATGAGCGCGTCGATCGCGTCTGCTTCCGCGTGCATATCGGTCCAGTAGTTTTCGTCATACCACTGCGCGTTGATCTCCTCGTAAGTTTTACCCTGCTGCT
>DNFZ01000049.1 GCA_003486785.1 Clostridiales bacterium
CGTGAGCTGTGGCGCAAATGTCAGACGAAACTCGTGCGGAACGCCACTGTTTCGAAGAAGAGCTATGCTGCGGCGAATCGCATCCATATCCACGCTGCTGCGCGTGATCTCGTCATATTTGCTTTCAGGCGCCTTAACGTCCATGGCGATGTAGTCAAGCAGATTTTTATTGAGAAGCGCGAGCAGCGCTTGCGGCTTGGTGCCATTCGTATCGAGCTTCACCGCATAACCAAATGTGCGTACGCGCAGAATAAACGCCTCGAGATTCTGCTGGAGCGTCGGCTCGCCGCCGGAGATGACGACCGCGCTGAGAAGCCCTGCGCGTTTTTCAAGATACTCCAGAATTGGTTCCTCCGGAATCAGCGGCGCGTCGCGCTTAATAATATGCGCGTTATGGCAATAGACGCAGTCCATATTGCAATAGGGCGTAAACACCACGGCGCAGGGTTGACCGGGATAATCGACAAATGATGTTTTTTGAAAACCCGCAATCAGCATGCCAGTTGCTCCTCCCTGCTGTCTAAGACTGCTTTCTCTATTTTACCATAGAATCCGGCAAAAAAGTTGGAGACATGCGTTCGGCACATCTCCAACAGAGCAACAAAATCGGATTGTTTCGAAAGCATTCGTCAGATGACGAATTTTTTGCGCATCATGTATTCTTCCTGTTTGCCGGGGTTATAGTTTTGCACGGGGCGCAGATAGCCCACCACACGGGACCAAACCTCCGCATCCTGCCCGCAGGTCGGACACTTGAAATGCTCACCCGCGATATAGCCGTGCTCCTTACAAATGGAAAACGTCGGTGTGGCGGAGATATACGGCATCTTGTATTTGGCAAACACGCGCTGAATGAGCATTTTCGCGGTTTCGATATCCTCAATGCGCTCGCCGATGTAGAGATGCTGTACCGTGCCGCCGGTGTAGAGTGACTGCAGCTCATCCTGAAGATCGCAGCACTCGAACACATCCTCCGTGAACCCGACCGGCAGCTGCGAGGAGTTGAAATACATCGGCTCGTCTACCCCGCTTTGAATAATGCCGGGATATTTCTCCTGATCGACCTTCGCAAGGCGATAGCTCGTGCCCTCCGCCGGTGTCGCTTCGAGGTTGTAGCTGTGCCCGGTCTCCTCCTGAAACTCGATCATCAGCTTGCNNGCCGGACTGAATGATGCCCGGATACTTCTCCTTGTCTACCTTTGCCAAACGATAACTCGTGCCTTCCGCGGGTGTGGCTTCAAGATTGTAGCTATGCCCCGTCTCTTCTTGAAACTCTACCATCAACGCGCGCAGAAAATGCATGATCTCCAGCGAGAAGGCGAGCCCTTCCGGACTGCCTACGTCCTTGCCGATGAAGTTGAGACAGCACTCGTTCATGCCAACAAGTCCGATGGTGTTGAAGTGGTTTGTCCAGTATTCACCCGTGCGCTGTTTCACATTGCGCAGATAATTGGTGGAATACGGATACAGCCCCTGATCTGATTGCGTCTCGATGATCTTGCGCTTGATTTCAAGACTCACTTTACCGAGCGTTGCAATCCTCTTGAGCCGATCAAAAAAGTCCTGCTTTGACTGCGCAAGGAAACCAATGCGCGGCAGGTTGATGCTGTATACGCCGATACTGCCGGTCATCGGGTTGCTGCCGAACAAGCCGCCCCCGCGTTTTCTAAGCTCGCGTGTATCGAGCCTCAAGCGGCAGCACATCGAAACCGCATCCTCTGGCGAAAGGTCGGAGTTGACGTAGTTTGCAAAATACGGTATGCCGTATTTGCATGTGATGCGCATGAAATCATCCACAACAGGGCTAGACCATTCAAAATCCTTGGTGATGTTGATGGTTGGAATCGGGAAAGTGAACACGCGGCCCTTCGCGTCGCCGTCGAGCATGACCTTGCAAAACGCATGGTTGAAGATGTCCATTTGCTCCTGAAAATCACCATACGTCTCTTCCATCATTTTGCCGCCGATCAAGACCGGCGTGTCTATGAGCGTGGATGGCACCTTGATGTCAAACGTTAGATTTGAAAACGGGCACTGGAAACCCACGCGCGTTGGCACGTTGATATTGAACACAAATTCCTGCAGACACTGACAGACCTGCTCAAAGGTCATTTTATCGTAGTAGATGAACGGTGCGCAATACGTGTCAAACGAGCTCCAGGCTTGCGCGCCAGCGGTTTCGCCCTGCGTTGTAAAGGTAGAATTCACAATCTGCCCCAAAAATGAACGCATATGCTTTGCGGGCTTGCTCTCCACCTTACCGTCAACGCCGCCGAACCCGTCCGAAAGCAGCTGTCGAAGATCCCACCCCGCGCAATACGGGCCGAAAAATCCAAGATCGTGGATATGCGCATCTCCGCTCTCGTGCACCTTGCAAACGTCGATGGGATAGATCTCATAGAGCCAATACTTTTTGGTAAACGCTTCGCGAACATAGTTATTGAGCCCGTTGACGCTGCGCTGCATGTTGGCGTTCTCTTTCACGCCCCAGTCGCGATCGTTGAGATAGTCGCCAAACATATCGATCGTGGCACCGATGAGCGCGTTGATCTCGCGCGTGCCGCGGCGCTTCTCGCGATAGAGAATATAGGCCTTAGCGGTCTTGGCGTGGCCTGCTTCGATTAGAACTTTTTCAACGAGATCCTGAATGCCCTCAACGTCCGGCGTCTGGTCTCCATAACGCGCTTCTGCAAGGCGAACGACCTCGTCCGTCAATCGCTCAGAGCGTGCTTCATCCGTGCCGTTTACAGCTTGCGCCGCCTTCCAGATGGCATTTTTTATCTTGATACGGTCAAACGCTTCCTGATGGCCGTCGCGCTTGGTGATCATTTGAAACATATCCCTTACCCCTCCCCTTTGGTGTGCAATATCAGTTTAGCCTTCCCCATATTTTGTGTCAAGAGATGATCTTGCATACCAAATATTGATATATTCAGTGGACAGTCTGTGGACAATTGCAAGAAAAATGCAACCACAGATCAAAACAATGTAAAGTTAGCGGTTATTTGTGCTTCTTGCAAAAGTAACAAGCGAACAATTCTTGTATACTCATTGCATAACATGTATAAACATGTTGTTTGTTTTGAAAGATTTCATA
>DNFZ01000118.1 GCA_003486785.1 Clostridiales bacterium
CGCGCTTGTTGGATGTGTGCGAACAAAAGGTGTTCGATTGCTGCTTGTAAGCGGGTAAAAAAGGCAAAAGCGCCGAGCCGCATCACAAAAAGCGATTACCTGTTCGCTTCTCGCGCTGCGTCCGGCGCTTTGTTTCACAACGGATTTCTTGATTGCTTACCGTTTGGTGAAAATTTCATGGGATTTCCTCAGCAGCGCGTCGGTTTGGTCTGCAAGGTGCCTGTATACATTCTCGTTGATTTCGCGATAGATGTCCACATGTTCCGCAATCGGCTGGAACGAATCGCGCACTTTTACCATCTGCGCGATGGCTTCCTCCCGCGTTTTATAGATGCCAAGCGCGAGAGCCGCGCAGATGGCTGCGCCCATGCTGGCCGAGCCGTTGACCACGTTTCGCACGGCGGGCACGCCGAATACATCCGCCATGATCTGCATGAACAGCTCGCCGTTGGAGCCGCCGCCGCTGACGACGATGCTCCTGAGCGGTACGCCCTGCTCGTCACACATCGCTTGCACGTTGTTTTTCATGGTCATCGCAATGCCTTCCATCACCGAGCGGAACATATGCGCGCCCTTGTGCACGCCGGAAAAGCCGAGCATCACGCCGCGCTCGTGCGGATGGGTGGGACGCGCGAGCCAGTGTAAGAGGGTATAGAGCCCTTCGCTGCCCGCGTGCACGCTTGCCGCAAGCCTATTCATATACGCTTCCCGCGAGATGCCGAGGCGGTTTGCTTCGTTCGTCACATCGCTGCCGAGCAGATCCAGCACCCAGGAGATCGTGGACATACCGCGCCGGATGCCGTTGCTCTCGTAAAGCCATTCACCGGGCGTTGCGCCGGGATTGACCCAGTAGTTTGCCGGGCTCTGGTTTGCGTTTTCGCCGAGCATCATCGCAGCGATATAGGTGCCGAGCGACACCAATACGGTGCCGTTGTTGAGCAAACCCGCGCCGAGGCCTTCGACGGCCTTGTCGTTGGAGGTGGACGCAACCGGCGTGCCGGCGGGAATGCCGGTGGCTTCTGCCGCTAACGGCGTAATCGTGCCGAGAACCGTCGAAGGATCGACCAGCTCAAAGAGCATCTCCCTGGGCGTGGTGTAGGCGTCAAACGCCTCTTGATCCTCCAGCCAGATGAGCTTGTTGTAGTCAATCGGCCAGGGGCCGACGTAGTTGCAGCGTGTATCCTTCGTTTCGCCCGTGAGCCGATGCGTCAGATACCCGGTCGTGGTGGTGACATAGCGCACCGCGTCGTTTTCGTGTTCATAGGGCTTGCTCAGCCGGATATCCATCCAGCTCTGCACCGGAGAGGCAAGGTTGCCGTCCGCCTGGATCAGCGCGCGGCAGCAGCGGATCGAGCCTAAGCCCACGCCCACGATGTCGCGCTTGTCGCCCTGAAACTTCTCAAATACGCCGTGGCAGGCTTCTTTCAGACTGTCCCACAGGTCGTCGTCCGGGTGCTCGGCAAAGCACTCCCCGTAGAGATGCATAGGCTTGAGCTTGACCGTATGCGAGCAGATCTCCGTGCCGACGGTGTCAAAGATGCTCACCTTTGTGCTCTGTGTGCCGCCATCGATGGCGACGATGTATTTCCGATTCATCCTGTTCCCCTTTGTTGCTGCTCTTTTGGCTTAGCGCATCAGATAGCCGCCGTCGACGATGATGGTAGCGCCATTGACATAGTCCGAAGCGCGGCTGGCAAGGAAGATGGTCACGCCCATCAGATCCGCCGTGTCGCCCCAGCGGTTGGCGGGGATGTGCGAGAGGATCTCCGCGTTGCGCTTCTCGTCCTTGCGGGTCATCTCGGTAAGCGGCGTTGCATAATAGCCCGGCGCGATGGCGTTGACCTGAATGTTCCATTGCGCGAGCTCGTCGCACATGGACTTGGTGAGACCCACGATGCCGTGCTTGGTCGCGGCATAGGCGGGCGACCACTGGCCGCCAAGGTAGGAGTAGAGCGACGCGATGTTGATGACCTTTCCGCTGTTCTGGGGGATGAAGTACATCATGCACTCATGGATCATCTCAAACGCCGCGGTAAGGTTGATGGCGATCATCTTGTCCCATTCCACGCGCGTATACTGCGTAACGTCGCGCACGTTGATGCTGATGCCCGCGCAGTTGACAAGGATATCCACGCTGCCCCAGGTGTTCACGCAGGTTTCGACCACGCGCTTGCACTCGCCCTCTGCGGTGATGTTCGCCTCAAGAAACTTGTACTCCACGCCGCAGGCTTCGACCAGCGCTTTGGTGTTGCCGTTGTCGTCCGCGAGGCTCGGCACCAGCACATTTGCGCCGGCTTTGGCGAGCGCCACGGTAAACGCTTGACCCAGGCCGCCGTTGCCGCCGGTGACGATCGCGTTTTTGCCCTTGAGCGAGAAGAAATCCATGTTAAAATCGGAAACGTGCATGAGAATATCCTCCTGAATTTTATGATTATCTACAGACACCTTTCGGTGCGTATTGCCTCAGTTATTCGCTTTGCTGATACTGCTGAATCCTGCGGATCAACAGATCCAGAAACCGATCCGCGTCGCCTTCGACCACGATGTCGGAGAGACTGCCAAGCGGCGCGTCCTTATTGATGTTGACCGAGATGATGTGTTTTGTCTGTTTGATTCCTTCGATGTGCTGAATCGCGCCGTTGATGCCGAGCGCGATGTAAAGCTCCGGGCTGACCGTCTTGCCGGACTGCCCGACCTGAATGCTGCGTGGCGCGATGCCCGCGTCGACTAGTTTGCGGCTTGCGGAGGCTTGTCCGCCAAGGAGTTTTGCAAGACGTTCGATCTTTGCAAACGATTTTGCGATGCCGCCGCCGCCGGAAACCAGCACTTCAGATTCGCGGATGTCGCAGGAGATTTGCTTTCGTTGTACCCAAACGCGTTCGATGCGCTTCTCGCCCAGTTGCGGCACAAGGTGCTCGATCTGCATCGCCCGTATTTCTTTCACCATATCATGAAATACGTTCGGGCGCACGCTCATCATCATGGGGCCATCACCGACAAAGCGGATGCACGCCATCAGGCTTCCGCTGTATGCGGGGCGAATCACCTCAACCACGCCGTTGTTGCGACGGATCTGCGTGATGTCCGCGACGAGCCCTGTCCCGAGCAGCATCGCCAGCCTTGGCGCCAGCATTCTCCCAAAAGGTGTCGCGGGAATGAGGATACTGGTGTACCCGTTCGCACGGTAGCGTTCGTGCATGGTCTTTGCCACCTGTGCGGGGTCGAGATACGCATTGTCTGGCTGTTCGATCTGAATCAACCTGTCGAGGACGCGCGGCAGCGGAATCTCCCGTCTGTCGCACAGAACACCCGTCAACTCAAACGGACCTTCGTGCAGCTGCCGCGCGGCTTCGATCAGGTCAAGGGAGCATTCGGTTTCACTTGGATCGATATAGATCAAACAACGAATCATATCAGATGAATCCTTTGTCCGTCAGAAAACGGAAGACGTATTCCACGCCCGCTTCGTCGGCACGCACGGTGCGCTGCCCGCGCTGCTCCAGCTGCTTGACATACGTTTCGACCACGCGGGTTTTAGAGCCCGCGAGCCCGACTTCCTCCGGCAAAAAACCGAGATCCTGATTGGTCACCACCTGTATCTGCGCGGAAAAATCTTTTTCGAGGTTTGCCCGGCTTGGGTAGGGCAGCTTGTAGCCGCTCTCGCGCGTCAGGCTCAGGATGCACGGCAGTTGTGCTTGATAGGTGGTAATTTCCTGCTCCGACTCCACGTCAAACCGCGCGATATTCTGTTCAAGCAGGGTTTCGTCGATCTTGTGGATACCGGACATCTGTAAAAGGTTGAGAGATGCGCCCAGCTGGGCGGGAATGTGGCTTGTGTCGCCGTCAATGGAATGCGTGCCCGTCAGGAGAACGGAAAAGTCCTGTCGGGAAAGATATCTGCCGAGCACGCGTGTGGTCGCAAACGTATCGCTTCCGGCAAACGCCGTGTCGGACAGGATAATGCCGCGGTCTACGCCGACGCGCAGCAGGTCCTGCATGTTGGGGGTGACCCTGGCTGACGCCATGGTCACCGCCTCAACAATCGTCTCAGGATGCCTGGCCTTGACCCTGAGGGCGAGCGCGACTGCGCATACATCGTCAGGATTGAGCTGCAACTGCGCGCTGTCCCGAATCAATGTGTGACGCTCAAAGTCATATCTCGCGCTGCCCACGTCGGGCACGAACTTGACCAGACAAATGATTTTCATGATGCTTCGCGCCTTATGCCGCTTCTTTGAGTTCTTTTTCCTTCTTGTTGAGTCTGGCGTAGATCGAGATGATCACGATGCCAAGCAGGCCAAACACTGCGCTGACGATAAAGTAGGACACATAGCCGCCCTGATCGCCGAACGTGTTCCAGAGGAAGCTGTTCATCTGCGGCAGGATGATGTCCGGCAGGTAGCCGATAAACGAGATCAGACCGATTGCCGTACCCATCATTGCAACGGGAATCTTGGACATGCCGAGGAAGGACCAATAGGTGCCGCGGATCATGTACAGGAATACGCCAAGCAGCACGACCAGCGCAGAGACGCCGAATCCCATGATCGGAAGCACCGCCGCTGCAACCAGCAGAACCGCCGCGCCCGCAAGCGCGATGCCGTTCGTCTTGGGTTTGCCGATCTTATCGGCAAGGAATCCGCCGAGGAAGCCGCCGACCGGGCGCATCCAGAGGATGATGACCGTAATGGTGCCCACCGTGACGGCGTCCATGAGCTTGTTGGTCTGCAAAAATCCGCCGATGTAGTATACCGTCCAGAACACGGCGTAGCCCATGAAGATAATACCGCTCATGAGGTAGATATACTTGTTCTTGAGCAGCTTGCTGATGTCTCTAATGTGGAACTTATCGCTCTCGGCTCTTTCGCCGGTGTTGCCGGAGAGCACCGCGAGCTTCTTGTCGCTGTCAACGAAAATGAGAATCAGGATGGCAACCACAAATACGATTGCGGAGTAGAGATAGATGACGGAGACCATCGCGGCCTTTTTATCCGCCATCGCGCCGCTGCTGCCAAGAACGGATGCGAAGATCGCAAGGCCGACGCTGGCCATGAGCGCTTCCACCACGCCGCGCCCGCCATCGAGAATGCCGAAGAAACGCCCTTCTTCATTCGACNNGAGAAGATGCCCCAGAGGAAGAAGATCACATTGACGGAAGCCGGACTCGGCACCTGTGCAAACCAGAAG
The DNA here is from genome assembly GCA_003486785.1 of Clostridiales bacterium. GTDB lineage: Bacteria > Bacillota > Clostridia > Christensenellales > CAG-138 > UBA7703. The sequence goes on from DNFZ01000118.1 coordinate 5,188, forward strand.
CCGCACAACGACACGCCCAGCAGCGAGATGCCGACCAGCCATTTCGCGGGCACACGGTCCGCAAGCAGGCCGCTGGGGATATAGCCGATGACATAGGCAAGGCCCAGCATGGAGTAGAAGTTGTTCAGCTGCACCTGCGAAAGGTTGAACACTTCCAGAAGAGTAACCTGATAATTGGTACGAAGGTAGATGACCGGATAGATTGCGCCAGCTGCCAGAATAATCAGAGCAAACTGTAGATAGCGCCGCAGATTTTCTTTTTTCATAGCTCCTCCATAATATTTTTCTTTTTTTGCGCTTCGCTTGGCTGACCGGCGTAGATCAGCCCCGCGTTAACAAACCCCAATATCCCCAAAA
>DNFZ01000150.1 GCA_003486785.1 Clostridiales bacterium
AAGGTCCATCGTTCGTGAGAAGGCGAGCGCGAGCGTGGTCTTGCCAACGCCCGGAACATCCTCCAGCAGCACGTGCCCCTGCGCGAGCATCGCCATCAAAATACTGGCGATGACGGGGTCCTTGCCCACGACAACTTTTCGAACCTGCGCTATGATCTCCTGCACCTGCTGCATCAAAATCGTGTTCCTCGTTACATCACAAAATCCGCGGTCACGCGGTAATAATCATATTATAGCAGTCTAACGCGCGAGAAGGGCAAGAGTATTGCAAGAATGTATACAAATATGAAATTTACAGGCGCGTTGGCTTTGTTTTTTGCAACTATTTTACAAGAAAGCGCGTGAATTGCGCGTTGTAGCGCGCGTTTTCTCTCGCTATAATGAGTTCAGGCGCAAACAAGCGCGACAAACGGGGGAATGAAGCATGAAGATTACGATCATTCACGGACAGAATCACAAGGGCAGTTCCTATCATATGGGCAGGCTCCTGGTCGACCGGATTGCGGGAGAAAACGAAATTGCGGAGTTTTTCCTGCCGAGGGATCTGAATCACTTTTGCGTCGGCTGCTACCGTTGCATCGAAAACGATGCGGACTGTCCCTGGCACGCGCAAAAGAAAATCATCGTGGACGCGATGGAGGCAGCGGATCTGCTCGTCTTCACCACGCCGACGTATTGCCTCGCGCCGTCAGCGCCGATGAAGTCCCTGCTGGATCTAACGTTTACCTTATGGATGCCGCACCGCCCGCGCGCCTCCATGTTTCGCAAAAAGGCGGTCGTGCTCTCGACCGCGGCGGGAAGTTCAACGGCGGGCGCAACCAAAGGCATCGCAAAGTCGCTGTTCTTCTGGGGCGTGCCGAAGATCTACCGCTATGGCGCGCGCGTCATGGCTATGAACTGGGAAGGTGTAAAGCCCAAGGTGAAGGACAGGATCGCCAAAGACATGGAAAAGCTTGCGCATACACTCGGCAAAAACACCTCGCCGCGCGTAGGGATTATAACAAAACTCCTCTTTGCCGCGATGGTGGCGGCGCAGAGGAGCGATTCCGGCTCATCCCCGGTGGAAAAAGCATATTGGCAGGCGCAGGGCTGGCTGGGCAAAGCCCGCCCGTGGAAGCGCGCCTGAGCGAAGGCTACTTGGCCAGAAACGGCAGCATCCAGGTAAAAGGCGTGGTGATCATGTGCCCGACATCCGGCAGCATGTGGATTTCGGCGTGCGGGACGCTTGATCTGAGCGCGGCTTCACCTGCCTTAGAATCCAGCAGATCGTCCGCAAGGCCCGCAACATATAACAACGGCATCGTGAGCGATCGCAGCTGATCCGGCGAAAAAAGCGGCAACGGAACCATGATCGGCGTATAGCTCTCGAATATCAGATTCAGAAAGTCCAGAATCTCCTTTGGAATCCCCATGCCTTCGGTGATGTCCTCGCTGAATGCACGCGCTTCGCCGTCGGTGCCTGTAGAGCTCGCTTTTTCAAGAAAGTCTGTGCGAATCGGCGCAAGTCCGCCGCTGGCAAAGAGCATGAGCTTCTCCACGCGCGCCGGATGCAGCGTCGCAAACTTCAGCGCCATCCAGCCGCCAAGCGAGTTGCCTGCGATGCTTGCGCGCGGCAAATCCAGCGCATCGAGCACACACGCGAGCCACTCGGCATAATCCGCGCTGTCGAGATCCAGGCGAAACTCGCTGCTGTTGCCCGCTTCGCCGGGGATATCCGCGGCAAAGACGTGGTAACGATCCGAAAGCGCCATGATATCGTTGAACCAAAACGCGCTGTTGGAGCAGCTGCCGTGGAGCAGCAAGACGGCGGGGCTTGTTGATGCGCCTGCTTCGAGCAGAAATGTTTCGCCATAGGGCGTGTTTATCATATGCTTGACAAACGGCATCGCGCTCAAAAACCGGTCATACACTGCCCGGAAAACCGCTTTCTTTTCAGGGCTTCGATATACGCTGTTCTTCATCTGCTGCCTTTCCTTTCATACATTCAAATAGATAGATCACATGCGCGACGTTTTGCTTTAATAGATTCATTCTGCTCATACATTCAAATAGATAGTCAAATGCGCGACGCTTAGCTTTTCAGATTTTTTGCGCATTGGTTTCCCCCCGCTCAAACGAACGCATCCGTATCGCTTTCTTCCGTGAGCGCTGCGATGGCATCCAGCATGACCGATGTGAAGCGCGCGCTGCCATAAAGCGTGACGCGCAGCTTCTGTTCCTCCGGAATATACTGCGTGTGCAGGCTGCTCTTTCCGTAGCTCGAGGGTTTGCTGTTGAGCGCGGCGGTTAACGCGTTTATGATACGGATCGCGGCGTCCTTGCTCGTGGTGTAAACGTCTGCTACGCAGGAAACAATCGCGGTCGGAGATTCGACAAAGCAGGGTTGCTCGCGCTCGGTAAAAACGCTCAGGTCGTGTCCGCTTACGCGCCATCCTTTACCGACCTTCACCGCGCGAAGCTTTCCTTCGCGAATGTATCTCTGCAAGGTTTTCGGGTGCATCTGCAGCTTCTGGGCAATCTGCTCTACGGTATAATAGATTTCCTGCATGGGTTTCTCCGTTCTGTGTGTCTCAATAGATGTCCCGTATAATTCTTTATAAAGCAATTATAGGGAATAATAAGGAACAAGTCAAGTAATATTTGGGAATAAAAAGCTCCCGCGCGATTGCGGGAGCGTGGGAAACGATTTGCGTTGTTTTTAAGATCTTTGCAGGGACGGTATCATTCGTTTGTAGAACAAGAGAACGACCCGCAAAACCAAATCAATCTTTCTTTCTGGAATCACCCCAGAAGAAGAGCGCCACCGTACCGGGGCCGGTATGCGAACCCACCACG
>DNFZ01000051.1 GCA_003486785.1 Clostridiales bacterium
GGGTGATTATCACGTATTCTCGTCATACTTTTAGGTTCGATTGCCAGAATTGAAAGCAAACTGTAATTCCGGAAATCTCGATCATATGATGACTTGTAACTTATAGCTCCTCTATCAAAAAAGCGAAATCTGCGCCGTCTGATCCATCCCTTTGAAGCAACCGCACTTTTCCATGGCAGTCACAACCGCGCTGTTGGCTTTTGTCGCCGCGCGAAATTCTTCAATGGTATGGAATACTTTCCCCTTGCGGTTTTCAACCATCATCACCGCGGCGTTGGTGCCGAGGCCCGGAATCGCGTTAAATGGCGGACGGATTGCGCCGTCTTCAATTAAGAATTGTTTCGCGTCGGATTTGTACAGATCGACGGGAAGCAGCTCGATCCCGCGGAGATTCATCTCATACACGACCTCCAGAATGGTGATGATATCCTTGTTTCGGCCTTTTTCAGAATCCGTCATCTTCGCCTGCGCGCGCTCCAGCTCGCGGATTGTTTCCAGCACGCGCTCTGCCCCGCCCGCCGCCAGTGAAACGTCGAAAAGATCCGCGCGCACGGTGAAATAAACGCTGTAGAACTCCAGCGGAAAGTGCACCTTATAGTATGCCACGCGGAAGCTCATCATCGTATACGCGACGGCGTGCCCGCGCGGGAACATGTATTTGATCTTTTTGCAGGAGTCGATATACCAGGCGGGAATTCCGTTGTCGAGGAGCTTTTGCTCCATCTCCGGCTTGAGCCCCTTGCCCTTGCGAACGTTTTCCATGATCTTAAACGAACTCGATGCATCCACGCCGTGGAGAATCAGGTAGTTCATGATGTCGTCGCGCGTGCAGATGACTTCGTTGAGCTTGGCGATTTTGTTGATGACCAGCGGCTCCGCGTTGCCGAGCCAAACGTCCGTGCCGTGCGTCAATCCCGAGATGCGAACCAGCTCTTCCATGGTCGTTGGCTGCGTAGCATCGAGCACGCCGCGCACAAAGCCGGTGCCGAACTCCGGCGTGCCGAGCGTGCCGACCTTGCAGTCTATGGCTGAGAGATCGACCTTGAGCGAGTCGCTCGCAGTATAAATGCGCATGGTGTCCGGATCGTCCAGCGGAATCGTCACCGGGTCGAGTCCCGTGAGATCCTGCAGCATCCTGAGCGCGGTCGGGTCGTCATGGCCTAAAATATCGAGCTTCACAAGACGGTCGTCCATTGCGTGGAAATCGAAATGCGTGGTGATCGTGTTCTTGTGCGACTTATCAGCAGGATACTGAATTGGCGTATAGTCGAGGATATCGTCCTCTTTGGGTACGATGACGATGCCGCCGGGGTGCTGCCCCGTGGTCACCTTCACGTCCTGACAGCCCTGCGCGATGCGTTCCCGCTCCGCTTTGCGGAGCACCTTCCCCGTCTTCTCCTCATATTGGCGCACATACTCAAACGCCGTGCGCTCCGCCACGCCGCTGATCGTCCCTGCGCGAAACGCGTGCCCGCGCCCGAACATCTCTTCGACGTATTTATGCGCTGTCGGTTGATACTCGCCGGAGAAGTTCAGGTCGATATCCGGCGTTTTATCCCCGTCAAACCCCAGAAACACCTCAAACGGAATATCAAATCCCATCTTTTGATAGCGCGTATTGCAGACGGGACAGTCTTTGTCCGGCATGTCGATGCCGCAGAAATACTGCATCCGGTCGATCTGAAAATCGCTGTGCTTGCAGTTTGGGCAGACATAGTGCGGCTGCAGCGGGTTCACCTCCGTTATGCCTGCCATCGTGGCGACAAACGAGGAGCCCACCGACCCGCGGGAGCCGACGAGGTAGCCGTCCGAATTGCTCTTATAGACCAGCCGCTGCGCCATGAGGTAGAGCGAAGCAAAGCCGTTGCCGATGATGGACTTCAGCTCGCGATCAAGACGCGCCTGCACGATATCCGGCAGCGGATCTCCATAGATTTCGTGCGCTTTTCCAACCGCCATGTCGCGCAGGATCTCCTCCGCGTGTTCGATGGTCGGCGCATGCGTACCGTCCGGAAACGGTTTGAGCAGATCGATCTGATCGGCGATGCGATTGGGTTCTTCAACGACAACGCGCAGTGCCGTTTCTTCACCCAGATAGGCAAACTCCTCCAGCATCTCCAAGGTCGTCTTGTAGTATAGCGGCGCCTGCAACGCCGCGTCCTCAAATCCGTTTTTCGTGAGGATCACCTCGCGGTAGATCGCGTCTTCTGGATTGAGAAAATGCACGTCTCCCGTCGCAACGACCGGGATGCCTAGACGTTTCCCCAACGCTACGATCTCACGATTGATCTCGAGCAGGCGCTCGTCTGTCGCGCGGTTTTCACGCACGAGAAACGCGTTGTTGCAGCGCGGCTGAATCTCTAAAAAGTTATACGTTCTGGCAAGATATTCAATTCTTCCCTCTTCCGCCTGGTTTAATATCGCCTGATACAGCTCTCCCGCCTCGCAGGCAGAGCCTAATATCAGCCCTTCGCGATACAGCGAGAGCAGGCTAAACGGAATGATCGGATTGTAGTGGAAGTGATCCAGATGCGCATAGCTCACGATGCGGTAAAGGTTCTTCATGCCAGCCTGCGTCTTGGCGAGGATGATGATGTGGTTTGTCGCAGAGCGTTTCTTTCCGCGCTCCTGCTTGGTTTCCTCCGAACGAACGGGCAGCCTGTCCAGACCCATATCATTTAGCTTTTGCAGCAGCTTCAGGAAGACTTCGCCCGTTGCCGCAGCATCGTCTGTCGCGCGGTGATGGCCTTCCAGCACAACGCCCAGCGCTTCGCAGACGGTATCGAGCTTGTGATTGATCAGGTCATGCATGAGATAGCGTGAGAGCATCAGCGTGTCTGCGTAGAGATTTGCAAATCCGAGGTTGAATCGCGCTGCATGAAAGCGCACAAAGCTCATGTCAAACTCCGCATTGTGTGCAACCAGACAACAGCCTTCGCAGAACGCAAGGAACTGCGTGAGTACTTCTCTTGTATTCGGCGCGCCCTGGAGCATCTCGGTCGTGATGCCGGTGAGTTCGGTGATTTTGCCGGGGATCACAACGCCATCGTTGACAAACGTTTGAAACCGATCCACGATTACGCCGTCCCGGAGCTTAACCGCGCCAATCTCTATGATTTCGCAAAGCTCGGGCTTGAGCCCCGTCGTCTCCAAATCGAACACAACAAACGTCTGATCCATTTCAATGAGCTCCGATTCGCGCAGCAGATAGCCTTCTACGCCGAAAATCGGCTTGACACCGGTTTTCTTTGCGGCCTTGGCAGCGGCGGGAAACGCCTGCACCACGCCGTGATCGGTGATTGCAAGCGCTTTGTGGCCAAAACGCTTCGCAGTTTCAAACGCGGCGCCGACTTCCGTGATGCCGTCCTGCATGGACATGCGCGTGTGCAGATGCAGCTCCACGCGCTTAACATCGCTTATGTCCTCTCTCTCAACGCAGGGCACGATACAGATGTTGTTTGCATATACCATCAGCTCGCCGGTCATTTGCGATTCTTTGCAAACGCCCAGCACGAGCAGCCGATCCTTTTTTTTCTTCGCATTCTCAAGCTCTGCCATCATGCTCGCTTTTTGGGCTTCGCTATCGAGCAAGAGCGAGCAATAGATGGTGTCTGTTCCGTCTGTGATGGAAACATCCAGCGGGAAGCTCACCGCGTCCCTGCGGCGTTTGTTTTTAAAAGAGTTACGCTCATTGATCGCAACAACCGTGCCTTCGATTATTTTCTTATCCTTGTCGCTCTTCAGCGCACAAATTTTGCATGATTTTCCACTTGGCACAAACCCGCCATAGATGGAGCGTTTTCCGGACGTGACTTTTGCACCTGCGGGTGCGCTCGGTTGCCGAAGAGTCGTTTCAGCCGCATCCTCTTCCACATCCAGCGCCTGATTATTTGTCTCGCTGTGCCATTCCACACGCACGCGCACGCCGTCAAGGCGCTCTTCAAGCGAATCCGTCAGGGTTTGAGATAGTTCAAAGGAGGGCTCCCGCTGGCAGCGAAAAAAGT
>DNFZ01000034.1 GCA_003486785.1 Clostridiales bacterium
GCGGCGGAGCAGATCGCTGAAGAACGGCTCACAAGCCGGTTCACGCAGGCCTATCTTCCGCTGGGCGATCTGATTGTGCGCATGGAAAAGGCGAATATCAGCGAATATCGCCGTGCGCTGGAGCTGTCAAGCGGCATCGTTTTTTCGCATTACCGAAGGGACGGCGTGCGCGTTTCAACGGAGAGTTTTGCGAGTTTTCCGGACGATGTCTTTGTCCACCATATCGTGTGTGAAACCGCGAGTGCGCTTGAGATCGGTTTTGCCTGCAAGCTCAGGCATGAGGCCGTATTTGACGACGAAGGGTTAACCGCCACGGGCATTGCGCCGAGCGATCTGATCATCGCTGATGTCGGGCATTTTGCCAGCGACGCAAACCGGCTCACCTATGACGAGCCGGAGCGGAGCATGCGCTTTGCGGTGCGCATGCAGCTCGTGACCGACGGTACGGTGACCGTCCGCAGAGACGGACTTCTGATTGAGCACGCAACGCACACACTACTCGTGCTAAGCAGCGCAACCAGTTTTTCCAAGGGCGAATCATGTTTGGATTATGCGATTAATACCGCGCGAGATGCCGCAAAACGCGGGATAGACGCGCTGAAGAGAGATCATATCAAAGACCACGCGGCGCTCTATGCGCGCGTGCAGCTGAATCTGGGCGAAGAAGAGAGCAGCGCGTCCTGCCCCGAGCGGTTGGCCCGTATGCGGCGTGGGGCGGCGCAAAACGCGGATCTTGCGCTGCTGTTTCAATTCGGGCGCTATCTGCTCATCGCATCCTCGCGCCCCGGCACACAGGCGGCAAACCTGCAGGGCATCTGGAATCGAGACCTCATACCGCCCTGGTGGAGCGGATACACGCTCAACATCAATCTGCAGATGAACTATTGGCTGGCGGATCGAACCGATCTTGGCGCGTGCTTTGCGCCGCTGACGGAGTTTGTTCAGCGGCTCTGCGAGGCAGGCGAACAGACAGCGCGGGAAAACTACGGCGCGCAAGGCGCGGTTGCGCATCATCAAAGCGACATCTGGGCACACACAACGCCCGTCGGGCTGGATCGCGAACGAATTCCGCTTGCCGCGCGCTGGATGATGTGGAACATGCCGCTGCCGTGGCTCGCGCTTCAGCTTTACGATCATGAGGCCTTTTCACCCGATGTGGATTTCCTGCGTGAAACGCTCTATCCTGTGATGAAGAGCGCGGCGCATTTTATGAAGAGTACGTTTACACGCGTGGAAGGCAAGCTGTATAACATACCATCCACTTCGCCGGAGAATATGTACCGCGACGGGACTGGACGTACACTCGCGCTCTGCACCATGAGCGCTATGGATATCGGCATCGCAAAGGAGTTTTCGCTTGCATATGCGGATGTTTGCGAAAGGCTTGGCCGGCAGGCGGAATCGACCGACTGGTATCAGTTTGCGCAGGATGTGCCGGATTATTCCGTTTCGCCCGATGGACTGCTGCGCGAGTGGGACGGGGATTTTGAGCAGACGGAACCGGGGCACAGGCATTTTTCCATGCTCTTTGGCGTGTATCCGGGCAGCAGTCTGCTCGGCAGCAGGCAGGAACCTGCTGCGCGAAAGGCGCTGGAGCAGCGGCTCGATAACGGCAGCGGACAGACCGGCTGGAGTGCGGTTTGGGCGGCGCTGCTGCTCGCACGCTTTGGCGAAGGGGATGCGGCTTACGATTGTATACAGAGATTGCTGCGCGAGCACATACACGACAATCTCTTTGGTGCGCATCCGCCGCAGCTCTTTCAGATCGACGCCAATTTCGGCCTGACAGCAGCGATCTGCGAACTGCTGATTCAGGAAACGGGCGGGGTTGTACGCCTGCTGCCCGCGCTGCCGAAAGAGATGGCGTCCGGCAGTCTCAAGGGCGTGCGAGTACGCGGCGGACACAGGCTGTCGTTTGGCTGGAAAGACGGTATTTTGCAGTGGCTGGAGATCGAAGCTGCGCGCGACGGCGCGATCACGCTGGCGGCTGAGAGCCCTCCTCTCTCAAAAGTACCCGGCGGTGCGAACGGCGTGCTCTGCGTGCTTCTGCAAAAAGGAAAAACATATCGTTTTTAAAGCTGGATGAGGACACGGAATGGTTGTAAACGCGCGGAATTCTTGTTAACATAAACTAGCTTTCGCGTAGCGCGAACAAGCTGGCAAGGCGGGCGCTTCGTCCGAGCGAACCGACGAGTGGCTGCTTTGCAAAGGCTGCCGCAGCCTTCAAAAACTGCGCGATACCCAATGGTTAAAAATCTACATGAGATAGGGATATATCCTACATTCCAAGAAATGAATCGTTTCGATATAGTAACGGTATCAGCCGATCGATCCGGCTCCGGTCAGCGAAGGATTCTTTTTAGATCATTCCAGGGGGAAATCATGACAAAAAGCAAACATTATCCGGGATATTTTCTGATCGGCACCCTGTTGCTTTATGTGGTGCTGTATCTTTTGCCCGGCATCATTGGCATAGGCTACTCGTTTACGGACTGGTCGGCGTATTCCGATCAGGTGCGCTTTCTTGGCTATGAGAATATGTTCGATAATTACATCCGGGCGTTTTCGGATTCCAGATACTTTGGCTATCTTGGCAATACGCTGCTGTTTACGTTTGTCACCACGATCGTAAAAAACGTCGTCGGGCTTGCGCTTGCGGTTCTATTGACAAAACAAGTCAGATTCTTAAATTTTCACCGCGCGGTGNNCCCGCCGTTCTTTCCGCGCTGATTGTCGGCATGATTTTCAAGTCGATCCTAAACCCCGCGGAGGGGCTGCTCAACAGCTTCCTCAACATCTTCGGCATCAAGGGCGCGAAGTGGCTGACCGACCCCAAGATTGCATTCTGGTCGGTCATGGGGGTTGACATCTGGAAGGGCATGGGGTATATCATGACGATCTTTATCGCCGGCATCATGTCGATCTCGCCAACCTACTATGAAGCGGCGGAAATCCACGGGGCAGGCTCCTGGCAGAAGTTTCGCGCTATCACGCTGCCGATGCTCACGCCGACCATGACCGTGACGACGGTACTCAACGTCATATACGGCCTGCGTGTGTTCGACATGGTCTATGCGCTCACCAACGGCGGGCCGGGGTATGCCACGGAGGTGCTGTATACGGGCATCTACAAGGAGTTTGGCTTTGGCAGATATGCGATGGGAACCACGCTCTCGTCGATTATGTTTGTCTTTATGGCACTCATCGGTTTCTTCCTGATTCGCGCGATGAACAAAAACGAGGTGGAAGAGTGATGGCGCATCATCGATTGGCCGGAACGCACGACGTTTACAAAGAGGTGGATGAATCATGAAATCCCGAGTAACATGGAAAAAAATCGGCGTAAACATACTGGCGTGGATTCTGTCGATCATCATGCTCACACCGCTGGTTTTGATACTCGTCAACTCGCTCAAAACCAGTCAGGCGGCGCAGGAGATGAGCTTACGCTTGCCGGAGACTATTGAGCTTGAGAACTATGTCACGGTCATCGAGCGCGGCAAGCTCGGCATAACGTTTATCAACAGCATGACGTATTCGATCTTTAGCGTGCTGCTCTGCACGCTGACCTCCGCGATGGCGGCCTTTGTGCTCTCGAGAAACCGCAACAAGACAAATAAGATCATCTATTTTCTCATCGTGCTGGGCATGGCGATGCCGATCAACTTTATCGCGCTGATGAAGGTGATGCAGACGCTTGCCATCATCAACAAACGCATCGGCATCATCCTGCTCTACGCAGCGATACAGACGCCGTTTAACGTGTTTTTAATCTATAGCTTCGTGAGCAAGATTCCAAGGGACATCGACGAGGCGGCCATCATCGACGGGTGCTCCCCGCTGCAACTGTTTTTCTCGATTATCATACCGCTGATCAAGCCGGTGCTGGTGACGGTTATGGTGCTTACGTTCCTGAATACCTGGAACGAATACATCCTGCCGCTCTATTTTCTCGGCAGCTCGGACAAATGGCCGATGACGCTGGCGGTGTACAATTTCTTTGGCATGTATTTCCGGGACTGGAACCTGGTCTGCGCGGATATTGTGCTAACGAGTTTGCCGGTTGTGATCGTGTATCTGCTTGGGCAGAAATACATCGTCTCCGGCATGACGGCAGGCGCGGTCAAGGGATGAAAAGAGAGCGGACGACAGGAAACGGGTGAACGGGATGGATCGGAAGACGCAGGCTGGTTTTTGGCGCTTTTCGCGCGTAGCGGACAATATGCTTCGTTGCACGTTCACCAAGGACGGCTGCGTGAAGAACGAATCCAAGCTCGTCGCCGATGGCATTTTTTCCGGCTTGTCTGAGCCCGACGGGTTCTCGATATGGATGGAGCCGGCAAATGAAACCATCCGCATCGCGCTGCCGAGCGGGCATGAGGTGGAGATTGCTGAATGCAGTCTCTCCCCTGTCGACGTCGTTCGATACTCGACCGGCGGCGAGGCGCCTGTGGTGGAGATCGTAAAAACGGTCGACGGGCAGCGAACGCAGATTTCCAACCTGCGCGCGGCAGTCGAGCGGCAGGCGTTTGCGGGGGCGATTGGCTTTCGCATTCCGCAGCACGTATCGATATTCGGCCTTGGTCAGGACGAGACGGGGGTCTTAAATAAGCGCGGTATCCGGCAATATCTCTACCAGCACAATATGCGTACCCCCATGCCGTTTTTCGCAACGAGCCTGGGGTATGGCGTATTCTTTGATTGCGGCTCGCTGATGGTCTATAACGACACGGGCGAAACAACGCGCATGCTGCTGGACACGGTGGAGCAGATCGACTTTTACCTGATCGCCGGAACCATGGATCAGATCGTCGCCGGCCTGCGATATCTGACCGGAACCGCGGCGCTTCTGCCCAAGTGGGCGTATGGCTACATTCAGTCCAAAGAGCGGTATCAAACGCAGGACGAGATGGTGGCGGTGGCGCGGCGATATCGCGCGCTTGGCGTGCCGCTGGACTGCGTCGTGCAAGACTGGAAAACGTGGCCGGGCGAGCTTTGGGGGCAAAAGACGGTGGATCCGGCGCGCTATCCCGATCTTGCCGCAATGAACCGTGACTTGCACGACATGCAGGTGCACAGCATGGTTTCCGTTTGGCCGAATATGGCGCAGGGCGGTCTGGATCACAGCGAGTTTGCGCAGCAAAACATGCTGCTTGGCGATTACTCTACGTATGACGCGTTTTCGCCTGAGGCGCGGGCGCTCTATTGGAAGCAGCTTGAGCGTGCGCTCGTGCCGGGCGGGTTTGACGCATGGTGGTGCGACTCAACAGAGCCGTTCACCGCGCCGGACTGGTGCGGCGAGCAGTTGCTGCCGGAGGAAGAGCGCTATCGGCTGGTCGGCGGCGAGCATAAGAAGTATCTAGATCCCGCCGAAGCAAACCTTTACGCTTTGATGCATGCAAAGGGCATCTACGAGCATCAGCGCGCGGCAAAGCCGGACACGCGCGTGATGAACCTGACGCGCTCGGGTTACTTAGGCAGTCAGCAATACGGCGCTGCGCTCTGGGCGGGCGATACGTCCGCGCGCTGGGATGTGCTCCGGGGCGACATTGCAAAGGGCATCAGCCTTTGCATGAGCGGCATTCCGTTCTGGACCATCGACATCGGCGCGTTCTTCACCGGAGGAACGGCATGCTGGCGCAGATGGTGCGGCGATGCGGAAGCGAAGCCCGTTTGGTTCTGGGCCGGCGAATACGATGCAGGGGCAGCGGATCCCGCCTACCGGGAGCTCTATGTGCGCTGGCTGCAGCTGGGGGCGTTTCTTCCGCTGTTTCGATCGCATGGAACGGACACCCCGCGCGAAATCTGGCACTTTGGCAGCCCCGGCGAGCCGTTTTACGATGCAATCGAGCATGCGATCCGTTTGCGCTATGCGCTTATGCCGTATATCTACTCGATGGCGATGCGCGTTGCGCTCGAGGACTATACCATGATGCGCGGGCTGATGTTTGATTTTTTGCAGGACGAAAAAGCGCTGACGATCGACGATCAGTTTATGTTTGGCGACGCTCTCCTCGTCTGCCCGGTGACGCAACCGATGTATGACGGTAAAAGCTACGCGCATGTCGGGAAAAAAGAACGCGTGTGTTATCTGCCACAGGGCGCAAAGTGGTATTCTTTCTGGACAGGCGCTGTCTACCAAGGCGGACAGAGCGTTACACTCGAGGCGAAGATCGATCAGATTCCGTTGTTCGTCAAGGCCGGCAGCATACTTTTCATGCAGCAGCCCACGCAGCATGCAGAACAGAAGGCGGACGCGCTGGAGGTGCGCATCTACAGCGGTGCGGATTGCCAGGCCACGTATTACGATGACGACGGGAGCAGCTATGCTTATCTGGACGGCGAGTATGAGGAGATTCTGTTTCGTTGGGACGACGAAGCGCGGGCGCTGTATATTCACGAGCAGCGCAAGCAGCGTACGCAGTCGATTACGATGATACTCTCGTTTGACCATACGGAGACGACCATTCGCTACGACGGCGGCGAAAAGCGGATCGTGTTCTGCTGAGCGGCGCACATTGCGCCCAAACAATCAGAAAAACAGCAAGCAAGGCCGTCATAATCGCATGCAAAACCACCAAAAGGACTGCGTGCAAGACCATTTTGTAGATCGCATGCGATCCATCAGAAAGACTGCACACCAAATAAGATAGAGTCAATACGAGCGAGCAGTATGGCAAACCCTCCGTTGAGCAGCGGAGGGTTTGTTATATAGGCTGTTTTTTAGCGACCCAGCTGTTCGATGGTATGGGTCAGGCGCTTGAGGGAGTCGTC
>DNFZ01000117.1 GCA_003486785.1 Clostridiales bacterium
CCAGAGAATAATGAAGAGTGCAAGCGAAAAAATCGATATCCCAGCTAAAACCTTAAAGGCCGAAGTCAAGTCTCTATCAATAACGAAATAGAGAATTGTTATTGTAACAGCAATAATCGAGAATACAGTCCCTATCCCGTGAGTTTTCTTCATTTTTGCCCCGCCTCCCATGCAATCTCAAGTGATTTTTGCGCTTGGCTGATATCGCCTATTGAAAAACTATATCCTATGGCAAACAATCAATTCAAGTAATAATACATATTTACCCATTATCATTGATAATAAATCATTTTTGCACAATAAAGCATTGATTTATACTCATGAATGGTAAAGTCTTGTTCAATCATGTCCCCGCGTTGACAATTTGTTGAGAAAAGTATATATTTTATGCATTATTTGCACTGATACTTCAGGATTGGAATGGGCTAACAAATGAATATGACACCCAAACGCCGCCGCGGCGACCGCCGGGACGCGACTCTCGTTCGCGATCTCGACTCGATGCACGTCTTTATGCCGATCATGATGCCAAACCGCACTGACAACGAAGCCTTCATTCAGGAGCTTGTGGACATGAGCGCGGTGGAGGCTTATCTCGAAAGAAAAAACGCACAGTCCCCCGCATACAAGTACACGTTTTTTCATGTGATTCTCGCAGCGCTTGCGCGCACCGTCGAGTTGCGACCGCGCATGAACCGCTTCATCATCGGCAACCGCTACTATGACCGCAACCACATCACCTTTTCCTTCATCGTGAAAAAAGCGTTTTCCGACAATGCCGACGAATCTGTCATGATCCTCAAATATGACCCCGCAAGCGAGAAGCCCGCGATCGACATGATTCATGACAAGATCGCCGACTTTGTGTATTCTGTGCGCAAGGGCGACAAGAAGGACGGCACGACGGATATCCTCGATACGCTCGCAAAGACCCCCATGTGGATGCGCAGGCTCATCGTCGCCATCCTCCGCTCGCTGGACGCGCACGGGCACATGCCCAAGGATCTGGCCGCCGATGACCCCTTTAACAGCACGGTCTTCATCTCCAACCTGGGTTCCATCAAGCTCAACGCGGGCTATCACCACCTGACCAACTGGAGCACCAACTCCGTGTTCGTCGTGGTCGGCGAAAAGCACATGCAGCCGTTTTACGGCGAGGACGGCACGGTGAGCGTCAAGCCCGCGCTCAACCTGGGCCTCACGCTCGATGAGCGCATCGCAGACGGATACTACTACTCCAAGACCATCCGCCTGCTCAAGAAATTTCTCGCCGAGCCGGAGCTGCTCGATATTCCGTCCAAGGAGGAACTCACCATTGTCTACTGATATCAAAAGCTACCCGTTTTGTGAGGATATGTCCAACGTAAAGGCACCTTGGCTCGCATTTTACGGCGCGGTCGATCCCAAGCTCTCCTACCCCGACGCCTCCATGTATGATCTGGTGGAGCGCACGGCAGGCCTTTATCCGGAGGTCAACGCCATCACCTTTATGGGTAAGGGCACGAAGTATAAGGACATCGTCCGAAAGATTCGCGAAACCGCGCGCGCCTTTGCCGCCATCGGCATCCAAAAGGGCGACAAGGTAACGCTTTGCATGCCAAACTGCCCGCAGATCGTGCTGTGTTTCTATGCGCTCAACCGCATCGGCGCCATCGCCTCGCTGATCCACCCGCTTTCGAGCGTCGGCGAGATCGCCTTTTACATCAAGGATTCCGGCTCCAAGGCCGTTGTCTCGCTGGATGCATTCTACGGCAAGTTTGAGGAGGTGCGCAAGGAAGTTTCCTTCGAGACGCTGGTGCTCACCAGCGTGAAGGACGCGCTCTCCCCCGTCATGAAGCTCGGCTTCGCGCTCACGCAAGGGCGCAAGATTCCCAAGGTGCCGAAAAACGCGGACGTGCTCTATTGGAGGGCGTTCCTCGCGGGAGCAAAGAAACAGGACGAGTCCTGCTTTGTCGAGCGCCGGGGCGCCGACGCTGCCGTCATCCTGTTTTCCGGTGGCACGACGGGCACCACGAAGGGCATCCTGCTGAGCAACCTCAACTTCAACGCGCTCGCGCTGCAAACCTGCGCCATGGGCAACTGCGTCCAGCCCGGCGCGCGCATGCTCGCGGCGATGCCGATGTTTCACGGCTTTGGCCTCGGCGTTTGCATCCACACGATGCTGGTAGCGGGCGTAACGGCGATTCTCGTGCCGCGCGTCTCGGTTGAAAGCTACGCAAAGCTACTCAAGAAGGAAAAGCCGAACTACATCGCCGGTGTGCCGACGCTGTATGAGGGCATCACCAGAAACCCCTATATGGACGGCGTGGACATGAGCCAGCTGCTTGGCGTGTTCTCCGGCGGGGATACGCTCTCCATCGAGCTCAAAAAGAAGTTTGACGCCTTCCTCGCCGAGCACGGCGCAACCGTTCAGGTGCGCGAAGGCTACGGCACCACGGAGTGCGTTACCGCAAGTTGTTTAACGCCGTATGACATGTATCGCGAGGGCAGCATCGGCCTGCCCTTCCCGGACACGTATTATAAGATCGTCAAACCCGGCACCACCGACGAAGTGCCCTATGGCGAGGACGGCGAAATTTGCCTCTGCGGGCCTTCTGTCATGATGGAA
>DNFZ01000132.1 GCA_003486785.1 Clostridiales bacterium
CTATTCTACTCGTAGAATAACGAAATGTGTGTTTTGGCGCGAATGGACTTTTTTCAAGCGATCCAATATGATAAAAAGGTTATGCAACGCAACTCAACTTCATGTTCTGTTCGCAACCGGCATAACAGCAGGCGGAAGACGCCGCAGAACTGCCGCGCGAAAGCAAGAAGCGCGGAATAACAGACGGGGGGATCGATTCGTGGAGCTGCATTCAGAAGTTGCCGCATTGTCGGAGGCGTGCAAGCGCACCAGGCGCGCGCTGCATCGCATCCCCGAAACGGCATTCACGGAAGCGCAGACGCAGGCATATATCGAATCCGCGCTGCGCCTGAGTGAGCCGGACAGCCTTGAGCGCATCGCGGGAACCGGTGTGAAGGCCGTTTACTACGCAAAAAATCCGCGTTCGACCATCGCGTTTCGCGCGGACATGGACGCGATCAACGTTTCCGAGCAGAATCGCGTATCCTATCGCTCAAAACACGCCGGAAAGATGCATGCTTGCGGGCACGACGGGCATATGACTATGCTGCTGCTGCTATCCACCCTCCTGCACGCGCACAGGGCTGAGCTGCAGGACAATGTCGTGCTGCTCTTCCAGCCGGGAGAGGAAGGGCACGGCGGCGCAAAGCGCATGATCGCCGCGGGCGCGCTGCATCATCCAGCTGTCGACTGCATCTACGGGCTGCATGTATGGCCTGCCGTGGAAAAAGGAAAGATCGCCGTCCGCTGGGGCCCGATGATGGCGCAGACCTGTGAGTTTGAGATCGTTGTACGCGGCAAGAGCGCGCACGGGGCGATGCCGCAGCTCGGTGTAGACGCAATCGTGATCACAGCTGAGCTAATCTCGATGGTGCAGACGGTGATCACGCGCAGCATCGATCCGCATCAGGACGCATTGCTCACCATCGGCAGGATCGAGGGTGGACGCGCCCACAATGTCATTGCGGATAAGGTTACAATGTCAGGCACGCTGCGCGCATTTTCAAACGAGGTGTTCTTCGATTTGATCGCGCGGATTGAGTCCATCGTGCGCGGGCTTCAGCTCGCGACGGGCGCGAAGATCACCTTCCGAAAGCTGATGCACTACCCCAGTGTCGATAACCCGCGCGCGCTTGTCGAGTCGATCTACACATTAGCCGACAAGGATACGGACATGGTCATTGCCGACCCGGTTATGACCGGCGAGGACTTTTCTTTTTATCAGGAGCAGGCGCCCGGATTGTTTTTGCTGCTGGGCACCGGCGAGGAAGCGCATCAGGCACCCTTGCACAATGGCAGATTTGACTTTGACGAAAGCGTTCTGCTCACGGGTGTGGAGCTATACCGGCGTATTCTTGGCCTTTGCGAACGATGATGCACCGCTTGCCGCAGAGCGGCGCACCGGCTTTGTCGACGCACGCTTTGCTTCGTTAACAAACGCACGCAACTACCGTGGAAGCATAATATATTGTGATATCCGCTTTCTTGCGATAATAAATAAGAAAAAAACACAGCCCCTTTGCCATCTTGCAGCGTCAGTCAATCGCTGATCCTGCAATGCGCCAAAGTAGCTGTGCTTTTTTTCGTCTGATCAAACGCGCAGTGTTTTCTTCCTCTGCCTGCAAACAGAGGCCCCCCCGCGGTCTTTTATCGTCTTAAAAACCGTCTCTCGATTCTTCCTATTATTATATCGCCTTCATCGCGCGGCAGATCGCGCCGCCAGCAGCATGCCTGCCCGGCACATCAAGCGCGCGCTTTCCCGACCGCGCCGCAGACGAGCATGCGCTGTATGACAAGCTGCCTGACGCGCGCGCGCCCGAGCTTGCCGAATTCCTTTGGGTCATAGAGCGCGGGATTCTGCTGGAGCGCGTCCTTGACGCCCTCCGTGTAGGCGTTGCGCAGCTCGGTTGCGAAATTGACCTTGCAGATGCCCCGCTTGATGCAGTTTTGAATGTCCGCATCGCTAAGGCCCGAAGCGCCGTGCAGCACGAGCGGAATATTCACCCGCTGGCGAATCTGCAAGAGCCGCTCAAGATCCAGCACCGGCTTGCCGCTGTAGAACCCGTGCGCCGTGCCGATGGCAACCGCGAGCGAGGAGATACCGGTGCGCGCGCAAAAATCCTCCGCCTCGGCGAGATCGGTGTAGCCGGGGTCGTCGGTGACGATCTCCTCCTCCTTGCCGCCTACCTTGCCCAGCTCTGCTTCGACGGGAACCGCGCAGGGCGCGCATAGATCGACAACCTGCCGCGTGAGGGCAACATTCTCCGCAAAGCCGAGCTTGGAGCCGTCGATCATGATAGACGTATATCCCGCGCGCAAGCATTTCGCTGCGATGGCGAACGAGTTGCCGTGATCCAGATGCAGCGCGACCGGCACGCCGTAGTCGAGCGAAAGCCCGCGCGCCATGCCAAAGAACACATCCGCGCTGGCATACTTGAGCATGGAAGGCGTGGTCTGCAGGATAAACGGGGATTGCGTTTCCGCCGCCGCCTCAAATACCGCCTGCATGATCTCCATGTTTTCGGCGTTAAAGGCGCCGATGGCATATCCGCCGCTCTGCGCCTGCAACAGCATTTCTTTTGTATCCGTAAGTGCCATAGGTGCATCAGCCTTTCTTGATTGAGCCGTCTGCTTCTTGCGTCGTTTGCTGCCGCGGAATCATCCGCGCCTACTGCGCCGTCTGCAGATCCGGCATGCGCAGCTCCGCCTTGATGCGCCTTACCCTCGGCGCTAGATCCGTTCCGCCGTTCAACCGCTCCAGCAGCATCTGCGCCGTCGTAGCGCCGATCGTCTCGCTGGGAAGCTCGAAGAGCGGCACGCGCCTGCCGGGTATCCGGTGCGCGTTCGCCCCGTCAACGCCGATGATGTCGATATCCTGCATCAACCGCATGCCCTTTTCGCTCGCGGCAGCCTCCGCGCCCATGGTCAGCATCGCATCCGCAGCCAAAACCGCCGTGGGTGGTCGCTCTTTTTCACAAAGCTGAAAAAACGCCTGGTGCCCTTGCGCATAGTCGCACGCACAGCTCACAAGCAACGATGCATCCATGTTCAGCTGATAATCGATGTGCGCGCGTAAAAAGCCTGTTCTGAGCTCCTCGGCGGCATACGCATTGTGTGCGCCGAGAATCGCGCCGATGCGCGGATGCTGGCGGGCAAATAGATACTCTGCCGCGCGGTAAGCTGTCCCCATATAGTCTGTTAGCACGCTGTCATAAGCCGCGCCCGGAAACACGCAGTCGAGCACCACCACAGGCAGCTCGCCGCAGAGCGCGCGAATCTCATCTGCGCAAATCGCGTTTGGAAGAATGACAATGCCGTCTACGTTTCCGCTCAGCAGGCGGAGTTTGTCCCGCTCGGGCGCATTCTGCGCATAGGCGCAGAGTATGGTCGAATACCCATGCCCGGCCAGCGTGCGGTCCAGCGCGGTGAGCATCGCGCCGGTTCCTGCCAGAGCGCTCGCGGGCAGCACGACGCCGATGGTATAGGAGCGCCTGCTCTTGAGCGCGCGCGCCGCGTAGTTGACGCGATAGTTGAGCTTGGCGACCGCCTCGTCCAGCACCGCGCGGTTTTCGGGGCGCACGTTGCCGCCGTTGAGATATTTGGATACCGTACCGAACGCCAGACCGGTGTATTCCGAAAGATCCCGTATGGTTGGCATTGCGCTCCTCCTTTCCGTTTTATCGATACAAACTGCTAGCCTTCATAGTAGGTTTTGATCACGTCGCGCACGCGCTCTTTGATCAGCCATGCCGCGTCCGCTCTGCCGCCGCGCGCCAGAATCGCCTCCTTTTGCGCAGGGAAATACTGGCTGGTGAGCCCGAACGGAAGTGTTTTCGCGTCGATATTGGCAATCAGCCGCTGGATGGACTCCTTGATGACATCCTCCTCCAGATAATACCGGCAGCGGTCGGAGAGGCTGTAGCGCCGCGCAAACGCGAGATCCCCCTCGCTGCCATGATAGTAGCGCTCCCAGTACTTCGGCTGCTGCATGAGCTTTTGCTCCAGCACATCCGAAAAGCGGGAATACCCGCCCGCGGGTGAATACACGTAGAGATCCTTTTCCATGCTCTCCAGCGCAAAGAGCGCCTCGCGCAGCGCAAAGGTAAGCGCCGGGCCAACCTTGAGGATGGCGATGCCGTCTTTGCGCATGGCGTGCAGCGCGCCTGCCGGCTGATAATCGGTCGAATGCCCTTCCAGAATGAACGGCAGCGTTTTTGCATGATCCGTCAGCCTGCGCGCTTTTTGCGCGTCATAGATGATGATCGTATTATCCGCAAACTCCACCCCCGGTTGAACGACGGCGGCGATTACGCGGGAAAACGCCCTATCCAGCCCCTTTTCGTGAAACGCCGTGCGAAACGCGGCAAGCGTTGCGTCAAGGTTTTCCGGCGGGGTGATAGCAAGCGTGTCCTCGTTTTCGGTGGCTCCGCCCGGCACCGGCACCTCACTGCCGACCACATAGACCGGCTCTTCGCCGGGTTTTGCCGCACGCTCCGCAACGGCACAAAGCCTTGCCGCGCGCGCGGCGATGGTCTCGTCCGTCAGCGGCAGATCGGTTGGGTCGTTGCCCAGGCGCATGCTGGTGTCCAGATGGATCTTGCGAAAGCCCGCGCGCACAAATGCGTCGATGAGCACCTCCGCTTTGGCCATCGCCTCCGCTTCCGGCTCCGCGCTCCATGTCAGCGGGCCGAGATGATCCCCGCCCAGGATGAGCTGCGTCTGCGGCAGGCCGACCCTCTCTGCCAGCGTTTGCACATAGGCCGCAAAGTCGGCCGGTTGCATGCCGGTGTATCCGCCGAACTGGTTTACCTGGTTCGCGGTCGCCTCGATGAGTACGACGCGGTTTGTGTCGCGCCCGAATTCCATCGCCGCCTCGATGACATAGGCGTTTGCGCTGCAAATGCTGCAAACGCCCTCGTCAGAGCCGGATTTTTGCCGTTTTACCAGATCCTGAAAATATTGTTTTGCATCCATAGCCTTTTTTTATCGTCCCGTTTAAAAATTCGCTTCCAATTATTTGCCGTTATTTCGTGATTGTCCCGTTCTCATCCCAGAGATCGTGCCAGTCTTTCGCGCCCGCCCAGAGGAACACCTGTCCCTTGATCAGGCGGCAGCCCTTGTCCGCGCGGGCGATGGATTCCATCTCAGCGAGCGTCAGCGGGTCTTCGGTGACGCACTTAAGGTTGCTTGTGTATTCGTTTTCAAACACGGAGAACGGAATCGGTGTCTGTCCGCGCTGGACGGCCCACTTGATGCAGACGATGGCAGGGTGTACGCCGTGCGCCTTGGCGATCTCGACCACTTCCGGCATCTGGATATCCACGACATCGTCCGGCGTCTTGTCGCGATCCGGCCGCGTCGGCGAACCGATGGGGCAGAACCCGATCGGCTGGATCTCACGCTTAAGGATATAGTCAAACAGCTCCTGCTGCTGGAAGCTCGGGTGAAGCTCCATCTCGATGGCGGCGGGCTTGATGCGGCAAAGCGGCAGCACCGCCTCCAGCTTCGGAATCGTCATGCTGGACATGCCGATGTATTTGACCAGCCCCATGTCCACGAGCCGCTCGCACTGCCGCCAGGTCGCCATGAATGCGTCCACAGAAAACGGCGTGCTGTCTGGGTTGCGCGCGTCTCCGTCGCATCCGGGCGCATGATAGTTGGCAAACGGCCAGTGGACGAAGAAGAGATCGATATAGTTGAGCCTCAGATCGCGCAGGCTCTTTGCGCAGGAGAGGAGCACGTCTCCCTGCCCGTGCATGTCGTTCCACACCTTGGTGGTGATGAAGAGCTCCTCGCGCTTTACCGTCCCTTTATCGATGGCGGCCTGAAAAACCTTGCCGATCAGGTCTTCATTGCCATAGACCGCGGCGCAATCAAACAGGCGGTAACCGACCTCGATGGCGCCGGCAACCGCTGCGCTGACCTGCTCTGCTGTGAAGCGATCCGAGCCGAATGTGCCCATGCCGATTGCCGGCATAAACGCGCCGTCATACAGCTTCCGCTTGGGAACCAGTAGAGGATTGATCTTTTCCATGTTTTGCCTCCTACAGTATTGTTCATATTTTGATCAACGCCGCTTGATCAGCGTGTTTGTTCCAAATAATAAGGTTCGTTCATTAACAAAATCTTGCCGGACACCGCGCCCGGCTTCTCAAAGAGCAGAAACGCCTCCTGCGCGCGGGACATGGAATACCGTCCGCCGATGAACGCCTCATCAAACTTCAGCCGCCCGTCTGCGTAGTAGTCCGCCGTCATCGTCCATTCTTTGCCGGGGAAAGGCGCGCTGTAGCTCATCCAAGAGCCTGTCAGCCGAAACTCCTTGCGGTTCATGTTCTCCCATTCCGCAGGCGTAAAGGTCAGATCTGCATGCGGCGTGCCGATGAAGCAGATGTGCGCCTTGTTTGCTGCGAGCGAAAACGCCATCTTCATCGTCGGCGCGGCACCCGCGGTCTCAAACACATAGTCAAACCCGCCGTGCGAGAAGTCTTTCGCGGCTTCCAAAAACCCCGCTTCGCGCGTGTCATACGTTGCATCCGCGCCCATGCGCCCCGCCAGCGCCAACCGCTCCGGGCTGATATCGAACACCGCGATGCTTTTAGCGCCCAGCAGGCGCGCCCACTGCATCGCGAAGATGCCGATGGTGCCGCCGCCGAGGATGGCGACGCTGCCGCCGCCTCGATAGTCGCACTGCAATACGCCGTGGAGCGCAACCGTGGAGGGCTCAAACATCGCGCCCTGCTCATACGAGATCGAAGAATCAAACACCACCGCGTTTCGCTCGGGAATCACGATATACGCAGCGTTGCTCCCCTGCTGGCGGGAGCCGATGAAAGAATAGTGCTTGCAGAGCGCATAGTCGCCCTTCTGGCAGTCCACGCATTGCATGCACGGCAGCAGCGGCGCGCCGGAGACGCGGTCTCCCGCGCGAACGTGGGTCACCGCGGAGCCAACCTCCATTACCTCGCCGGAGAACTCGTGTCCCAGCACGATGGGATAAAAATGCACACCGTTGTGAAAAAAGCGGGGGATATCCGAGCCGCAGATGCCGGAGGCGGCAACGCGCACGAGCACGCTGTCCGACTGCATCGGCGCCAGCTCGATCTCCTGATAGTCAATCGTCCTGTTTTGGGTCAATACGGCTGCTTTCACGCACCCTGCCTCCTGCTCTGTTTCATGATGTCTTTGAGCTGCTCATACAGCTGCCGGTAGATATGATATCCTGTGTCGTATGCCGCGCATGCCTTGGCGCTATGTCGCTGAATGCGTTTGACGCAGACCGTCTTCTCTACAGCTTCTTCAAATGTTTTGTAAACGCCAGTGCCAACGCCCGCGAGGATCGCGGCGCCAAGAGGCGTTGCAAGATCCGATCCCGGCACCTTGATGTCCTTGCCCGTGATGTCCGCCTTGATCTGCGTCCAGAGGCGGGAGTTTGCGCTGCCGCCCGTAGCACGGAGGGAATCGACCCCGGCGCCGACCGATTCTGCGATCTCTAAGTTATGCCTGAGCGAGTAGGCAACGCCTTCCATCAGCGCGCGAACCATGTGCGCCCGCGTCTTGCTGTAGTCCAAGCCGTAAAACACGCCCTTGGCTTCGCTGTCCCAGATCGGCGAGCGCTCACCCGCGAGGTAGGGCAGAAAGACCACGCCATCGCTGCCCGCTGCAACCTGTTCGGCGAGCGCATCGAGAAGGGCAAAGGAGGACCCGCCCTTCTCGCGCGCCATCCGCCGCTCGAAATCCGCAAACTCGCGCTCAAACCATCGCATCGCGCCGCCGCCGCCTGTGGTGCCACCCTGCAACAGCCAGCGATCCGGCACGACGTGATAGCCCAATATGAGGCGCGAATCCGCGCAGTATTGATCGATGCAAATGCTCATGCCCCCTGCCTGGCCGCCTTGCTCCTGCGTTTGCCCGGCGCGGATCACACCCGCGCCAAGCGTGCTGCAAGCGGCGTCCAGACCTCCGGCGACCACCGGCGTTCCCGCGAGCAGCCCGGTCATTCGCGCGGCAGCCTCGTTAACGCGGCCAACCACCGCATGGCATGGGAAGATATCCGGAATCATGCTGCTTTCCAGCCCGAGCGCGCGGCACATGTCCGAATCCATACGCCCGCGCTTCATATCAAAACAATGCAATCCATACCCTTGGCTGATGTCCATACTGACGCTGCCCGTCAGCCGGTATGCGATAAAACCGTTGGATTGCATGATCCATTTCGTCTTTGTATAGGCTTGCGGCAGGTGCCGACCAAGCCAGAGTATCTTTGCCGTAACATATTGCGATTTGAGCGGGTTTCCGCTGAGCGCAAAAATTTCATCCGCACCAATGCGGGTGTTGAGTTCTTCGCAGATCGACTCCGCCCGCGTGTCTAGCCAGATCGGATCCGGCGCAAGCACGTTGCCTTCGCCATCCATCGCGATGGCGGACCAGCCCTGCCCGTCGATGCCGATTCCGGCGATCTCGGCGGCAGAAAAATTACCTTCCGCGAGCATCTCCTGTGTTCCGCGGCAGACCGCATCCCACCAGTCGTCCGGGTTTTGCTCGACATAGCCCGGAAGCGGGTAATGCGTTTCGTATGCGACCGAACGACTCGCGATCTCCTGCCCGTCTTCCAGAAAAACGACCAGTTTGCATGCGCTCGTACCGATGTCGATGCCCAGAAGGCATGTTCTTTGGTTCACTGGATGACTCCCTTTTGAATGATGACGTTGGCGTAAATCGCCGTTTCGCCCGTCTGCACGATGCAATAGGACTTCTTTGCCGCTTCATAGAACGCAAAACGCTCCATATAGCCCACCGCACGCTTGCCGCGCGGGTCGTTTCGCTCCACGATTTTTTCATACTCTTTCCAGATCGGAATCTCAAGGTCGCTATCGCACGCCATCGTCTGCATCAGCATCACCGGCGTATCAGAATAGCTGTCTGTCGGGATCACCCGCAGGATTGCTTCCAGCAGTGCCGCACCGCCAATTCCATCCGCGCGCAGAAATTTGCAGTTGCCCTCGTGCGCATACCGTTTTCCGGGAAAGTTTGCGTCACCAAGCACGATCACGTCGCTATGCCCCATCTCGCAGAGCGTTGCAAGCAGTTCGGGGGAAAGTATGGCGGGGATGTTTTTCAGCATGAAAGAGCGCCTCCGTTTACGATATCGGTCGAGTCCTGTTGGGCGGGGCAGCCTGTGAAAGCTGCCCCGCTTTGATTATGTCAGTGGGTTTGAATTAATCGTAGAGCAGTTTGGCGATGTCCGGATCGTCCATGTTGTCCACAGTGTAGAACTGGCAGCCTGTGTCAACCACGGCGGGAATGCTCTCGCCCTGGATGGCCTTGAACGCGAGTTCGACGGCATAGTAACCGATCATGTACGGATCCTGCGTGACTGCGCCAAAGAACCACTGGTTGCGGATGGCGTTGAGCAGGGTTGCGCCCGAGTCAAAGCCGACGACGATCATGTCCTTATAGCGGCCGCTGGTACGGTCGAGATCGGACCCGTCCGCAGTGGCGGCGAGCATGCCGTCCACCGAACCGGAGTTGGTGCAGAACACGGCGACCGGCGCGCGCTGAATGACGGCTTGTGCGGCTGCCTGGCAGTCGGTCACGCTGGTGGTCGCGGCGATGGAGACGAGGATCTCGACGGCGACATCGCCGGAAGAGGAGGCCTTTTTCCAGGTGTCGTGGCCGGTCACGGCGACGAGGCCGGGCTGGACTGCATCACAGAGCTTGAACATTTCCTCGGCAAAGCCGGTGGTGCGTCCGGTGATGGAGGCGGAGGTTGCATCCTGGCTGATCACGCTGATCACGATGGGCGCATCCTTCGTTGCCGCTGCGACAGCTGCCGCTACGGATTCGATGGCGAACATCTTGCCCGCGGCGAGTGCGCCGGCGGCGGTGTTATCCGTCGAAGCGGTGGAGATGATGGAGCCTTCCGGTGCGTTCGGCACGCCGGAGTCAAAGCCGATGACCGGGATGCCCGCGTTCTTGCAAGCCTGGAGCTGTTCGGTGACGGACTCGGTGTCAAGCGCCGCAAGGCACAGTGCTACCGGCTTTTTTGCCATCGCGGCATTGAGCATGTCTACCTGAATGCTGATGTCGGACTCGGACGGCGGGCCGTCAAACGTGATTTCGACGCCGTACTTCGCAGCCGCATCCTGGGAGCCGAGCATAACGGTCTGCCAGAATTTGTGCTGGAAGCCCTTGGAGATAACGGGGATGTAGAGGGTTGTCGCTTCCGGTTCGGTAGCGGCGGGCGCCTCGGCCGCAGCCGCGGGCGCTTTTGTCGCTTCTGCAGCGGGAGCCGGAGCTGCGCATGCAAACATGCTGAACACCAGAGCCAGAGTCAATACGAGAACGAGCAGTTTCTTCATGATGTCTGTTTCCTCCATTTTTTATTTATCTCAACGGGGTCACCCGTTGGAGCCGGGTGTAAGTCGGCTTTTGGCCGAAGTTCGTAGAATCGAGTAAAAATGAGAATCAAATTATCGGATGATTTTATTGCCTTGCTTGACGCGATACTGATCCAGCAGCACGGCGCCGATGACGACAAGGCCTGTAAAGAACGTCTGCCAATGGCTCTGCAAGCCCATCGACATAAGTCCCTGCTTGAGCACGCTCATGACATAAACGCCGATGATGGTGCCGACCAGCGTCCCTGTGCCTCCGCTCATAGATGTGCCGCCGATGACGACGCCCGCGATGCCGAGCAGCTCCTGTCCGTTTCCGGTGCTAGGGATAATCGATGTATACACCGCCGCATAGAACACGCCCGCAACGCCGCAGCACAGCCCGCAAAACGTGTAGACGCCCGCAAGCCAAGGCTTGGTCTGTATGCCGGAAAGACGCGCCGCCTCGGCGTTGCTGCCGATTGCGTAGGTATACCGGCCAAAGCGCGTTTTGTTGAGCACCACGAGCGCGATGAGGAAAAACGCCGCGAGCCACAGGATGCCGACGGGAAAACCGGTTGTCGTCTTGTAGAAAAAGTTCTTAAACCAGCCGTCCGCGGTGCCGAATGTCGGATACCGCATAGTCTGTACCTTGGTGACAATCGCGCCAAAGCCCATACCCATCATCTGCGTGCCGAGCGTAGCGATAAACGGCGGCAGCCCCATATAGGCGACCATGACGCCGTTGAGCAGGCCAATCAGCGTCGCAACAACGAGCACCAACGCGAGACACCAACCCATTGGCCACTGCCAACTGTTATATGCCATCCCGCCGATCAGCGCCGCGCACATCATCGTGGTGCCGAGCGAGAGGTCGATGCCCCCCGTGATGATGACGAATGTTACGCCGATGGCCATAAAGCCGATGTAATAGGAGCCGTCGAGAATATTGATCAGATAATCCGTGGAAAAAAAATTGTTGCCGAAAACCGAGAAGAACCCGTAAAGAATCACCAATACCATCGGCGCAAGAAGCTTCGTTATGTCGAACTTTCTGGTAGCCATCATATAAACCTCACCTATTCCTTGTCGCGTAGATCATCCATAGATTCAGAACTCTTTGAGCCGTCGCTTGGCTCTTACATATTCATCGTCGCAAATGTCATTACTTTCGTTTGCGTCGCTTCGCAGATGTCCAGCTCGCCCGTGATCGCACCTTCGCACATCACGATGATGCGGTCGGACATGCGCAGCAGCTCCGGCATCTCCGATGAGATCATGATGATCGACTTGCCGCTCTCAACGAGCTGGTTCATCAGTTTATAGATCTCGCTCTTAGCGCCAACGTCGATGCCGCGCGTGGGTTCGTCGAAAATGAGCACTTCGCATCGCTTGATCAGCCACTTTGCTATGACGATCTTCTGCTGGTTTCCGCCGGAGAGGTTTCTCACCAGCTGCCGCAAGCTGGGGGTTTTAATCGCTATGCGCTGCACGTATTCCTCGGCGACTTTGTCGATCTTGCGGTCATTCATCAGCGGCCCGTAGCGATAGTTTTTCAGATCCGCCATGACGGAGTTGTCGCGCACGGAGAGTCCGGTTGCCACCCCGAACGCTTTGCGGTCTTCCGAGAGATAGCCGATTCCGTGGCGCACCGCATCGCTTGGCGAATGAATCTCCACCTTCTTGCCGTTGACGAAAATCTCGCCCGTCACGCGGTGATCTGCGCCAAAGAGGGCGCGCATGGTTTCCGTTCGCCCCGCGCCGACCAGCCCGGCAAAGCCGAGGATCTCACCCTTGCGCAGGCAAAATGATACGTTTTTCACGTTTGGCGCGCAGATATTCCTTGCTTCCAGCACGACCGGCGCGTCTTCTTGCACGTTGCTGCACTGCTTCGGGTCCTCATAGATCACGCGGCCGACCATCATGGAGATGATGTCCTGCTTATTTACGTCCGCGGTGTTGACGGTGCCGACATACTGCCCGTCCCGCATGACGGTGATGCGATCGGAGATGCGCCAAAGCTCGTCTAGCCTGTGCGAGATATAGATGATGCCCCGCCCTGCGCTTCTCAGTTGGCGAATGAAGCGAAACAGCTCTTCTATCTCCGTATCGGTCAGCGGCGAGGTTGGCTCGTCCATGACGAAGAGCTCGCTGTTGTTCTTCAGCGCTTTTGCAATCTCGATCATCTGTTGCTTTGCAACCGTCAGTTTCCGGATCCGCGTCGTCGGATCAATGTCCAGATGCATCGACGCGAGCAAGTCCTTGGCGGCCTGATTCGCCTTCTTCTGGTCAAGAAATACACCGCCGTACATGGGCTCCTGGCCAATATAGATATTCTCGGCAACCGTCAAATGCGGCATGAGGTTGAGCTCCTGATGGATCATGCCGATACCGCGCTTTTGCGCGTCGATCGGACCAGACAGATCGATTTGCTCGCCCTTGTAAACGATCGTACCGCCGTCTTTTTTATAGATGCCGTTGAGCACTTTCATCAGCGTCGATTTGCCTGCGCCGTTTTCGCCGACGAGCGCATGCACTTCTCCGTAACGAACGTCCAAGCGCGCATTATCTAGCGCATGAACGCCCGGAAAAGACTTCTGTATATCGTTCATCTCCAATAAGATGTCGGACATGGTTTCACCCCGATCTTGTAGTTTGCAAAAAGAATTTTTCTCGACAGCGCTCCTTAGAGAGGCGCGGAATTCGGATGTGTTGTTTGCATATTCAAAATACAGTTCGCGTAAGCCATAGTCAATGAAATCTGTTATAATATTCATTGAATCGTTTCACTCGCTCCTTTCATGATTGCTTTTTCTTACGTGTATCCTTATAATGATAGGATCACACGCAAAGGAATGCTGCATGAGTACGATCAAGGACGTTGCACGGCAAGCCGGCGTATCCGTCGGAACGGTTTCCAACTATATGACAGGCGCAAAAAGCGTCTCCGCCGAAATGGCCAAGCAGATACAGGCCGCCATCGACGAGCTTGGTTACCGGCCAAACTCTTACGCAAAAAACCTGCGCACCAACAACAACCTCGAAATCGGTGTGATACTGCCCAATACGTATGATCAGTACTACTCTTTCCTGCTTGCAGGCCTGGAGCAAGAGCTGAAGCACTCCGGCTATTATGTCAATCTCGCGCTCTCCGACGACGTGCCGGAAGAGGAGATTGCCATCCTGGACGGCTTCATGCGCAAAGACATGTGCGGTCTGATCGTCGTTTCGTGCCAGAACAGCTACCAGTACTTCGAGGGCAGCAAGCGCACACCTACCGTGTTCATCGACCGCAAGCCGGGGCTGTCGGACGTCAATCTTATCTCGTTTGACGCCTACGAAACCACGCGTTATCTGCTCTCGGAGCTGCATCGCGAGGGCTGCGAGACCATCGCGCTCTTTGCAGGCCCCGCCTACTTGAGCTGCGAAGCGGACAGCGCGCGGGCGTTTCGCGATTTTTGCGCGGAGCACGAAATGCCGGACGCAGAAAAATATCTGCGCCATCTGCGCTCCACGAAGGAAGAAGCCTTCCGCACCGGCGTGGAGTACTTCAGCAGCAGCAAGCCGGACGCGGTCATCGCCACCTCGCGCAACATCACAAACGGGCTCGAGCAGGCGCTGTCTCTGCTTGGCATCTCCGTCAACAACGATATTCGCTTTGTTTCCTTCGGGCAGGAGAACTGGAGCCGCTCGGTAACGAGCAACGGCGTGCTTCACACCATGCGCCCGGCGCACTGGCTGGGAAAAAAAGCCGCGCGCCTGCTGCTGGACAACATCAAAAGCCCGCTCATGTTTGAGAAGCAGCAGATCGTGATGCACGATAAAATCGTCGGAAAGCCGCTGTTCCGCAGCGAGGTGTTTTCGCCATCCATGATCGACCGCACACGCCCGATCAAAGTGCTGCTGCTCGACTCGCCCAACGCGCATGCGATGCTGCGCACACACTCCGACTTCACCCGGAAAACCGGGCTCAACGTGGATATCACGCTCAACGAACACGGCTCGCTGCTGCGCCGCCTGATGAACAAGGAGTCCGTATCCGAGTTTGACGTCGTCATGTATGACAATCCCTGGCTGGATATTCTCGTGCGCGGCAGGCGCCTAGCGGATATCACCGCCTATACGGAATCGCCCGACTTCCAGCAGGACGTTTTTCTGCCGCATCTGCTCGAAAAAGACGGCATTGTAAACGAGCGTTGCTACGGCGTGCCCTTCCTGTTCGGGCCGCAGCTGCTGCTCTATCGCAAGGATCTGTTTGAAAATCAACAGCTGCGCGAGCAGTTTGAGAAAAAATACCGCACGCGCCTGCGCGTACCCCGCACCTGGTTTGAGTTCAACATCGTCAGCAGCTTTTTCACCAGAAAATATAACCCAACCTCCCCAATCCAATACGGAACGGCCATCGCGGCGGGAAACGAAGCGATCCTCATGCCGGAGCTGATGCCGCGCGTCTGGGCATACGGCGGCTGCGTATTCGATGAGAGCGGGCGCGCTGCAACGCATACCTCCGCCTTTGTCAAGGGTGTGTCCAGTTTTATCGAAACGTTTTCCTACGCCAGCCCGAGCACACGAAACTACACGGTCGAGCAGACCGTTGCAGATTTTTACAACGGAAATATCGCCATGCTGGTCGGCTTTGCCTCCTTCGTAGCGGACGTCAACAACGACAAAAAATCCAAAATCGTCGGTAAGATCGGCTATTCCAACATCCCGGGCGGGGTT
>DNFZ01000099.1 GCA_003486785.1 Clostridiales bacterium
CACAACGGAAAACGGAGGGGGTACGTCCTCCGCTTTCCTACTATTTGCCACAAGGCAAAATAGAAAACTCTAAATCTGCACACAACGGAAAACGGAGGGGGTACGCCCTCCGCTTTCGCCTAGGTCAGTCTTTCGTTTGGAGGAGACAGGAGCATCAATCGTAGACGAGCAGCGCGATGGCCGGATCGTCAATGTTCGTTGCGTTGTACCACTGCGCGCCGGTGTCCACATCGGCAACGGCTTCGCCCATGGCTGCCTTATACGCCAGCTCGACGGCCTTGTAGCCGATCTGATACGGATCCTGCGTGACCGAGCCGTAGAACCAGCCATTGCGAATGGCGTTCTTCTGCGCGGTGCCGGCATCGAAGCCAGCTACGACGAGGTCTGCATACTTGCCGTCGTCGGCCAGATCTTCGCCGTCCGCGGTTGCTGCGAGCAAGCCCACGACTGCGCCTTCATTGGAGCAGAAGAGCGCGGCGATGCCGGATGTTGCAAGCAGGGAGTTGGCGGATGTCTGCAGAGCGGTCGCTTCGGTGGTGGCGGAGACTTCTACGCGGATGATGATCGCGGCGCCGTCAACCTTGGCTTCCCACTTGGTGTGGCCTTCCACGGACACGAGGCCGGGCTGGTAGGTTTCCGCGATTTCCTTCATCTTGTTGACGAAGCCCGTGGTGCGGCCGGTGACGGAGGCGGAGACCGCATCCTGGCTCAGGCAGCCGATGACGACGGGGTTTTCCGGGGTGGCGGCCTGCATCTTGGCAACGAGGGCGGCATTCTCGCCAAACTTCTCGGCGGCAAGCGCAGCGGCGTTTTCGTTGTTGGTGGAAGCGGTGGCTTTCACGGCGCCGGTTTTGTCATCCGGAACGCCGGAGTCAAAGCCGATGACCGGGATGCCCTTTTCCACGCACTCTTCCAGAATCTCGGTCACAGCCTCGGTGGAGAGGGCCGCCAGCGCGAGCGCTTTGGGGTTCTTCGCCATCTCGGTCTTGACCATGTTGACCTGCGCGTCGATCTCCGTTTCGGAAGCGGGGCCATCGAAGTAGATCTCTACGCCGTAGTCGGCCGCGGCGGCTTCTGCGCCGGTTTTCACGGCCTGCCAGAACTGGTGCTGGAAGCCCTTCGACATCACGGGGATGTAGAGCGGTGCGGCTTCCGCAGGCGCTGCCGCTTCCGTCGCGGGGGCTGCTGCCGCTGCGGGGGCGGCTGTCTCGGTGGTGGCGGGCGCCGCGCATGCAACCATGCTGAGCACCATGCCGAGGGTCAACAGAATAACGACTAGTTTCTTCATGAGTGTTCCTCCTTTTTTTATTCACTACAGCAGTTTTTGCTGTAAGCTTTGAAGATTGTATGATCTTTTCAGGCTATCAATCGATTACGTTCAGCCGGCGGCGCAGCCGCAACCAACCATTACCCCTTTTTCACGCGGTTGGCGGCCTTGGTGCGCTGGATGTCGAGCAGAACCGCTCCGATGACCACAGCGCCCGTGAAAAATGTTTGCCAGGGCGCCTGCAGGCCGCAGGAGGAAAGGCCGTTTTTCAGCACGCTCATGATGAACACGCCGATGAGCGTTCCAACCATCGTGCCCGCGCCGCCGCTCATGGACGTGCCGCCGATGACGACGCCCGCGATGGCGTTGAGCTCCTGCCCGTTGCCGGTGCCTGGGGTAATCGTCGTGTAGGCTGCGGCGTAGAAGATTCCGCCGAGGCCCGCAAAGAGGCCGCAGACCGTGTAGACGAGCACCTTCCACTTGCTCACATCGATGCCGGAGAGGCGGGAGGCCTCTTCGTTGGAACCGATGGCAAATGTGTAGCGACCGAACTTGGTCATGTGCAGCAAAAGCGCGGCGATGATGAAGAACGCGATGATCCATAGCGCGCCGACGGGGAAGCCGGAAATTCTCGTGTCCCCCAGAAAAAACGTATTGCGGATGAACAGCTTTTTAAACCAACCGCCGATCTCAGCAGTTGCGGTCGGCCAGGTTTGGGACTGCACCTTGGTGATAATGGAACCGATACCCTGAGACATCATCATCGTGCCGAGCGTGGCGATAAACGGCGGCAGGCGGAGCTTGGCGACGAGAAGGCCGTTGGCAAGGCCAAACGATGCGCCGACGCCGACGGTGAGCACCAGCGCGAGCGCCAGCGGCCACTGATGCTGCTTGAACACGAAAGCGCCAAGCAGCGCCGAGCACATCATGACCGTACCGATCGAAAGATCGATTCCGCCGGTGATGATGACAAACGTGACGCCGAACGCCATAAAGCCGATATAATAGCTCGACTCGAGGATGTTTTTGAACATGTCCACCGAGAAGAAATTGTTACCGAAGATCGAGAAGAATACGTATAGAATCACCAGCGCGAGGGGCGCCAGCAGCGTCTGTAAGTTTGCCTTCCGTTTCATAGAATTCATATAGGTTACTCCGTTTCCCGCATGGTTGCGTATGACATAATGCTTTCCTGACTAGCGTTTTCGATGGTGAGCTCGCCCACGAGACGCCCTTCGCACATGACAGCGATGCGGTCGCTCATGCGCAGCAGCTCCGGTAGCTCCGAGGAGATCATGATGATCGATTTTCCCTGTGCAGCGAGTTGGTTCATGAGCTTGTAGATCTCGCTCTTGGCGCCAACGTCGATGCCGCGCGTGGGCTCGTCGAAGATCAGTATGTCGCAGTTGCGCAGCAGCCATTTGGAGATGACAACCTTTTGCTGGTTGCCGCCGGAGAGGGATTTGATCAGGGTTGAGACGGAAGGCGTCCGCACCCCGATTTTTTCAACAAACTCTCCCGCAACGCGCGCGATGGCGCGGCTCTTGACAAAAGGGCCTTTTGTAAACTGCTCCAGCGTAGGCAGAACCGTGTTGTCGCTCACGGAAAGGCCGAGGCAGAGCCCGAATTGCTTGCGATCTTCCGAGAGATAGCCGATGCCGGCGCGCACCGCCTCTACAGGAGTCGTGATGTGCACCTGCTTGCCTTTGACGAAGATTTCGCCGCCGTCGCGCTTGTCCGCGCCAAAGAGCAGCCGCGCCGTCTCCGTGCGCCCTGCGCCCATCAGCCCCGCAAATCCGAGTATCTCACCGCGGCGCAGGACAAAAGAAACGTCCTTTACGTCGTCCGAACGAAGGTTTCGCGCTTCAAGGATTACTTCGCTGTCGTCCGGCACATTGGAGGTTGACTTCGGGTCCTCATAGATCACGCGGCCGACCATCATCTTGATGATCTGATCCATCGTCGCTTCCACGGTGTCGAGCGTGCCGACCGTGTGCCCGTCCCGCATGACGGTGATGCGGTCGGAAATCTGTTTGAGCTCGTCCATACGGTGTGAGATGTATACGATACCGACGTCTTTTGCCTTGAGCTGGCGGATAAAAGTGAAGAGCTCTTGAATCTCCGTGTCCGTCAGCGGGGCAGAAGGTTCGTCCATGATCATAATGCGTGTGCTGGGAAACGAGAGCGCTTTGGCGATCTCGACCATCTGCTGCTTGGCGACCGTGAGGCGCTTGACCTGCGTGGTCGCATCGAGCTTGATGTTGAGCGAATCGAGCAGCGCCTGCGCTTTTTGGTTCTGTTCTTTCTTATTGAGGAACATGCCGCGCGCGGATTCGCGCCCGATGAAGATGTTTTCCGCAACGGTGAGATCGCGAAGCAGGTTCAGCTCCTGATGGATGATACTGATGCCCAGATGCTGCGCCTGCGCAGGGGAATGGATTTCGATCTCTTTGTCAAAAAGCTCGATCTTGCCGCCGTCTTTCGTATAGATTCCGGTCAGAATCTTCATCAGCGTGCTCTTTCCCGCGCCGTTTTCACCGACCAGCGCAAGCACCTCGCCCGCATGCAGCGTCAGGTCTACGCCGTCGAGCGCATGCACGCCGGGGAAGAACTTTTGAATCCCTGTCATTCTCAATATGGTCTCAGACAAAGTATCACCTCATCAATTGCATTTATAAAGGTAAAACGTGGCTTTTCGTCCGCGGCTGCTACCGTAGGTGCTGCGTGGTCGAAAAAGAACCGTTTTGAATGTTCTTGCCATGGTGGTTGTGAACAGCAGTGTCCGTGTTTTGCATTTGTGGCTCTCTGTTTATTGGACAAAAATTAGATTCTGGTGTTTGAAACGGCGGCGCTTGGGCCGGATTCGAGAAGGAAAATATGTGTTTTTCCGCAAAGCAAGGGGGATTTTCGCCAGAACAGCTCTTGGAAAGACGAAAGCGAAACGTTTCATCTTTTTGCATTGTAACACTTACTTAATTTCTAGTCAAGCCCCAATTTCAGTTATAGCACTCTGTGAAACTCTTGTTATAACAACAAATAAACGTGTTATAATGGTAATAATGCAAAGCGGCGCTTAGATTCCGCTTGACAGAGCAAAGGATCAAATGCTAGAATAAACCGTAACTAAAAACGTTTCGCTATCAGCCTATCGATTCTCTTTCAAATTGACAGACATCAACCGGAAAAAGCACTAAAAAAGCGCATATTACCGCGCTGAACACGATCTACTTGTATTTCATGGACGAAACGGTTCGCGAAGCGCGGACGAAACAACGATCATATCGATAGAAATGCCGCTTTGGCGGTAGAGCAGGTAACCAGATTGTCAACCATCAAGGATGTATCAAAAGTCTCGGGATTGTCGCTTGCGACCATTTCGAAATATCTCAACGGCGGCAACGTGCGCGATGAGAACCGGCAGAGAATCGACGATGCGGTCAAGGTTTTGGGCTATCGGATCAACCGGAACGCCAGAAGCCTCAAGACGAATCGGACGATGACGGTCGGCGTAGTGATGCCGACGCTGTCCGTGCCGTTTTTCGGCAGCGTGCTC
This sequence comes from Clostridiales bacterium, assembly GCA_003486785.1. Lineage (GTDB taxonomy): Bacteria > Bacillota > Clostridia > Christensenellales > CAG-138 > UBA7703. The sequence goes on from DNFZ01000099.1 coordinate 4,821, forward strand.
TCCTCGCTCGATCAAACCCTGCGCGAGGCTGGCTATACGTCCTTTGTATGCAGCTACGATTTTGACCGCGATCTGGAGCTTGAGAAGCTTCGCGTGCTTTGCAACAACAATGTAGACGGCATCGTGCTTGCCGCGCAGCATGTCTCTGCAAATGAGCTCAACGAGATCCGCAACTCCCGCGGCAGTGAAATGCCCATGGTGCTGGTGGATCGAACGATCACAGGCTTTGTCTGCGACAGTATCGTGATAGACAACCTCAACGCGACCTATGGCGCGGTAGAGCAGCTCATCAACGCGGGGCACCGGCACATCGGCATCATCGTTGGCCCACTCGATATCTCCACGGCAAACGAGCGCATGGTCGGCTATCGGCGCGCGCTGGAGGATTACGGAATTTCGGTGGAGACAGGCCCGCGCCGCGCCGACGGGCAGCACGAAGAGCTCATCCAGATCGGCCGATATGATTTTGAGAGCGGTTACCGCCAGTTTAACAACTTTATGGACATGGAAAACCCGCCCACGGCGCTTTGCGTGACCAATTACGACATGACCATGGGCGCGGTCACCGCGGCGCATGAGCGCAACATCATACTTGGAAAAGACATCGGCTTTGTCGGGTTTGACGCGGTGGATCTCTGCCGCATCGTCTCGCCGCCGCTCTCGATTGTAGAACAGCCCACACAGCTGATGGGGCAAAAAGCGGGCGAGATCCTGCTCAAGCGCATGGCCGGCGAAACCCTGCCGCACCCGCAGGTGATCCGCCTGAAAAGCTATCTGCACAATCGTATTTATAAAGAAGAAGAATAAGCAACCGATACTTCTTGCGCTAGCCGCGCAATCGCATTTATAAAGAAGAAGAATAAGCAACCGATACTTCTTGCGCTGGCCGCGCAATCGCATTTATCAAGAATAGTATGACAGAACCAGTATCTGTCTTAACAAGCATCAAAAGACAAATCAAAGGAGAATCGTTATGAACCGCTACGCAATCGACCTGCCGAAGATCGGCATTCGTCCGTGCATCGATGGCCGGAGAAACGGAGTACGAGAGGGTCTGGAAGTGCAGACCATGAATATGGCGAAAGCCGCGGCAAAGCTGATTGCCGACAATATCCGCTATCCCAACGGGGACGCGGTGGAGATCGTGCTGGCGGATACCACCATCGGCGGCGTGAAGGAAGCGGCTGCCTGCCAGGCAAAGTTTGAAAAAGCGGGCGTGACCATTACTCTCAGCGTCTCGCCCTGCTGGTGCTATTCCACCGAGGTCATGGATTTTGACCCGCAGACGGTCAAGGCAGTTTGGGGATTCAACGGAACCGAGCGCCCGGGCGCGGTGTTCCTTGCGGCGGTGCTCTCCGCGCACGCGCAAAAGGGCCTGCCCGCGTTCGGCATCTACGGCCACGACGTCAAAGACGCGACGGACACCGAGATTCCGGACGATGTCGCGCGAAAGATCCTGCTCTTTGCGCAGGCGGCGCTCGCTGCCAAAGGCATGCGCCAAAACAGCTACCTGCAGATCGGCTCCATGTGCATGGGCATCGCGGGCAGCATTCTCGATCAGGAAACCTTGTATGAGTATTTCGGCCTGCGCAGCGAAAGCGTGGACGAAACGGAAATCCTCCGCCGCATTGACAACGGCATCTACGATAAGGAAGAATTCGAGCGCGCGCTGAAGTGGACGCGCGAAAACTGCCACGAGGGCATCGACAAAAACCCCGCGGATATCCAATACTCCCGCGAACAAAAGGATGCGCAGTGGGCGTTTGTCGTCAAGAGCATGCTCATCGTACGCGACCTGATGGTCGGCAACCCGCGTCTGGCTGAGATGGGCTTTGTGGAAGAAGCGGACGGGCACAACGCCATCGTCGCGGGCATTCAGGGTCAGCGGCAGTGGACGGACTATAAACCCAATTTTGACTTTTTAGAGGCCATGCTCAACAGCCAGTTCGACTGGAACGGACTCCGGGAAGCGTTCGTCGTCGGCACCGAGAACGACACGCTCAACGCCATGACGATGCTCTTTGAGCACCTGCTGACCAACCGCCCCGGCATCTTCGCGGATGTGCGCACCTATTGGAGCCCGGAGGCGGTCAAGCGCGTCACGGGAAAAGAAATCAAAGGTCACGCGAAGGACGGCATCATCCACCTGATCAACTCCGGCGCGGCGTCGCTGGACGGCACGGGCGCGGTGAGCGACAAAGATGGCAACCCCGTCATCAAACCATTCTACGAGATGACCGATGCGGACGCAAAGGCGTGCCTAAGCGAGACCGACTGGTGCGCGGCGGATCAGTTCTACTTCCGCGGCGGCGGCTACTCCTCGCACTTTATCCACGGCACGCGCGGCGGTATGCCCGTCACCATGGCGCGGCTGAATATCGTCAAGGGACTTGGTCCCGTGCTCCAGCTTGCGGAGGGCTACACCTGCGAATTGGAGCCGGATGTGCACAAAACGCTCGACGAGCGCACCGACAAGACCTGGCCCACCACCTGGTTTGCGCCGACGTTGACCGGTAAGGGTTCGTTCACGGATGTTTACAGCGTGATGGCAAACTGGGGCGCCAACCACGGCGCGTTCTGCTACGGGCACATTGGAGACCTGCTGATCACCATGGCGTCCATGCTGCGTATCCCCGTTTCGATGCACAACGTATCCAGCGAGCGCATCTTCCGTCCCGCCGTCTGGAGCGCGTTTGGCACGGATGATCTTGAGAGCGCGGACTACCGCGCCTGCGCCGCTTACGGACCGATGTACAAATAAGGCACGGAACCTCCTGCCACAATCAAGCAACATGCGTTCGCGCTGCCGGTCTTGCGTCATGCAGCCTGCGGCGCGAACGTTTTATAAAAGGAGAGACAACATGCTGCTCAACATTCCGAAGATTCTTTCGCCGGAACTCATCAAAGCGCTGTGCGAGATGGGGCACGGCGACAAAATTCTCCTGGCGGATGCCAATTTTCCCGGTAAGAGCGCGGCTGCGCGCTGCGGCGCTGCCTACCTGCGCGCGGACGGCCTCGGCGTGCCTGCGCTGATGGAAGCGATTCTTCAACTCATGCCGCTTGATCTGTATACCGACGAACCGGCGATGGTCATGGACGTGGACGCGCGCGACAAGGGCATGAAGATTCCGATCCACGACCTCTATCGCAAGATCGTAGCCAAACACGACGCGCGCGGAGAGAAAGCCGTTGCGCAATATGAGCGCTACGCCTTTTACGAACAGGCGGATGCCTGCGCGGTGATCGTCCAGACGGGCGAAGAGGCGGTTTACGCAAACATTATCCTGCAAAAGGGCGTGATCAAATGAAGACAAAGCGGCTGCTCGCGTTTGATCTGGGCGCGTCCAACGGGCGCGCTGTATTGGGCGCGTTTGACGGGGCGCGCATCGAGCTTACCGAGGTGCACCGCTTTGACAACCCTATGATCGAGCAAAACGGCCTGTACTACTGGGATGCGCTGGGGCTCTATCGCAACCTCAAGGAATCGTTTCTCAAGCTCAAGCAGGACGGAATAGAAGCGGACTGTTTCGGCATCGATACCTGGGGCGTCGACTTCGGCCTGATCGATCACAACGGCGCGCTGCTGGGAAACCCCCGCTGCTACCGCAACGGAACCGAGGCGGGCATGGCAAGCGTGCATGCCGTCGTGCCGCAAAACGTGCTGTTTTCGCGCACGGGCATAGCGAGCATGCCGTTCAACACGGTCTATCAGCTCTATTCACGCATACAGGAAACCGACCCCGCGCTGGAACGAGCAAAGACGCTGCTCTTCTCGCCGGATTTATACGGCTATTTTTTCACGGGCGAGCAGAGAACGGAATACACCATCGCCACCACGAGCATGCTCTACGACGGCGAACACCGCCGCTGGGATGCGGATTCGATGGCTGCGCTCGGCATTCCCGAACGCCTGTTTACGGATGTGGATTTTGCGGGCACCCTGCGCGGGCGCATCCGCGAAGCCGTTTCGGACGAGCTCGGCATCTCCCGCGTGTCGTTTGCCGCGGTGGGTTCGCACGACACGGCCTCCGCTGTCGCCGCGATTCCCGGCGAGGGAAACTTTGCGTTCTGCTCCTCCGGCACATGGTCGCTCTTCGGGGTGGAGAGCGAAAAACCCGTGAAGACAAGAGCGGTGTTCGACGCGAATTTCTCCAACGAAGGCACGGTGCAGGGAACATTCCGGCTGCTGAAAAACATCATGGGGCTCTGGCTCGTGCAGGAATGCCGGCGGGACTGGCAAAAGCAGGGCAATTTTTTGAGTTACGACGAGATCGACGCGCAGGCGAAAGCGAGCGAGGGCTTGCGAAGCATCATCGATACCGATGATCAAAGCTTTTATGCCGCGGGCAACATGCAAAAAAAGATTCAGCAGTTCTGCGCGCGCACCAGCCAGCCCGTTCCGCAATCGGTCGGGGAAGTGGCGCGTTGCATCTACGACAGCCTTGCGCTCAAGTACCGTTTCGCGCTGGAGACGCTGGAAAAACATCGCGGCTGCAGCATCGACAGGCTCAATATCGTCGGCGGCGGCACGAAAAACAAGCTCATGAACCAGCTCGCGGCGGACGCGACGGGGCGAACGGTCGTGGCGGGGCCTGTCGAGAGCGCGTGCGTGGGAAACCTGCTCATGCAGGCGGTTGCGCTGGGCGAGCTCAAGAACGTGGAGGAAGCGCGCACGGTCGTCCGCGCCTCGTTTGCCACTGAAATCTATGAGGGCAAACGGACGCAACAGTGGGAGGACGCCTACGCAAAGCTGCTGGAATTCATTCAGAACCGGTAAAAGAGCATGCGCGAAGCTGATAGGGTGCAACGAAGCACGTTCAAATGACCAAAAATATAACAAAACGCGATAAAACAATGGTATCCTGCAACACAAAATGATATGATAAAACAAACAAGCACGGCGTTTGCCCATGAAGAGGTTATATGATCGATATGACGAAATGGGAGCAGATCGCTGCTCAAAAGGTTCATAGCAGAAAGCAGACCGCGGGACGCCTCGGCGGCAAAATCGCGATCGTGACCGGCAGCGCGCAGGGCTTTGGCAAGGGCATTGCCGAGGAACTCTATCGCGAGGGCGCGTGCGTCGTGATTGCCGATCTCAACGAGCCGCTGGCAAAGGAGGTCGCAGGGGCGCTGGGCGAGCGTGCGGTTGCGGTGCGGACAGATGTATCGAGTGAGGAGAGCGTCGCGGAGATGATCTCCGCATGCGTGGAGGCGTTTGGCGGGCTGGACCTGCTGGTTTCAAACGCCGGCGTGCTCAAGGCGGGCTCGCTGGACGAGATGGAGAAAAAGGACTTCGAGTTCGTGACGGCGATCAACTACACGGCCTTCTTCACCTGTGTCAAATACGCCCAGCGCATCATGCGCGCGCAGTTTGCGGCGGATTCTTCGTGGACGGGCGACATCATCGAGATCAACAGCAAATCCGGACTTGCGGGCAGCAACAAAAACTTCGCGTACGCAGGCGGAAAGTTCGGCGGCATCGGCTTGGTCGAGAGCTTCGCGCTGGAGCTCGCGCCGTATAACATCAAGGTCAACGCGATCTTCCCGGGCAACTATTACGACGGCCCACTCTGGAGCGACCCCGCGCGCGGCCTGTTTGTGCAATATCTCAAC
>DNFZ01000004.1 GCA_003486785.1 Clostridiales bacterium
CCCACGCCGGTGGGCCCGATCATGACGATATTTTTCGGCGTGATCTCCTCGCGTAGCTCGTCGGACAGGCAGCTTCTGCGGTATCGGTTGCGCAATGCTACGGCAACCGCTCTTTTGGCGCGATCCTGGCCGATGATATAACGATCCAGCGCGTCTACGATCTCTCTGGGTGTGAGCTGCATACGCCTAGACCTCCTCGACCGTGATGTTGCCGTTGGTAAACACGCAGATGTCGCCCGCTATGCGCAACGCTTTCTCCGCGATATCCAGCGCGGAAAGATCCGTGTTAACTTTAAGCGCTTTTGCCGCGGCGAGCGCATACATGCCGCCGGATCCGATGGCCGCGATGCCGTCGTCCGGATCGATGACCTCGCCGGTGCCGGAGACGATTAAAAGCTCTTCTTTGTTGGCGACGATGAGCAGCGCCTCGAGCTTATGCATGACTTTGTCGCTTCTCCAGTCCTGCGCGAGCGAGACCGCCGCGCGGGTGAGATTCCCGCTGTATTGCTCGAGCTTTTTTTCAAACCGCTCACAGAGCGAAAACGCGTCTGCGACCGATCCTGCAAAGCCAACCACAACCTGGTCGTGATAGAGCCTGCGCACTTTTTTCGCCGTCGACTTCATGATGACGCTCTGGCTCATGGTCACCTGGCCGTCACCCGCAACCGCACACTTGCCGTCCTTTTGAACGGCGATGATCGTCGTACCCCTGAGTTCCAATCAGGTTATCCTCCTGTTGTTTCGCCAAAGGTGGGTTTGCGTTTGCGCATACCTTGCCCCAAGGCTGGTAGATTCTACCTAGATACCATAGTAGCACAAAGCGGGCGCATTCGCCCGCAATCGTGTATTCGTTTTCAATTCTTTCACGATTCTTGCCCTATTCTCTCGCTTTGCAGTCCTGCATGATCCATGTCATGTAAACGAAAGATTCGGCTGCATCTCGCGCACACGTTCCAGCGCGCGTTCAGCGATCTTTGCATAACGGTTCGTTTTTTTGCGGATGCGCTCCGGCAGGCTCTCCATGATGCCAAAAGTGACGTTCATGGGCTGAAAATCGTCGCCGACATAGCCCGAAACATAGTGCCCCAGCGAGCCGATCGCGGTCATTGCGGTAAAGTCGATCGCCTGCTCCCCGCGCAGTTGCCGCGCAAGCGAAACCGCCGCGACATAGCCGCTCGACGCGCTCTCGACATAGCCCTCAACCCCCGTCATCTGCCCGGCAAAATAGAGCCCGGGGCGCGTGCGCATTTGGTAGTTGTGATCCAGCAGCTTGGGCGCGTTTAAAAATGTGTTTCGGTGCATCACACCATAGCGCGCATACTCCGCTTTCTCCAGCCCGGGAATCAGGCCAAACACGCGCCGCTGCTCGGCAAACTTGAGGTTGGTCTGGAAACCGACCAGATTGTACAGCCTGCCTTCCTTGTCGTCCTGCCGCAGCTGCACCACGGCGTGCGGCTCTTTTCCGTCCACCGCAAGACCAACAGGCTTGAGCGGGCCAAAACAGAGCGTTTGCAAGCCGCGCTTTGCCATGACCTCGACGGGCATGCACCCCTCAAACACGCGCGGCGTTTCAAAATCGCGCAGCTCCGCAGTCTCCGCTGTGATGAGCGCCTGATAGAACGCCTCATATTCCTCGCGCGTCATCGGGCAGTTGAGATAGTCGTCGCCCCTGCCATAGCGCGAGGCGCGGAACACCTTGGTCATATCAAGAGAATCATAGGTGACAATTGGCGCCGCCGCATCGTAGAAGTGCAGCGGTTCTCCGGTCAACCGCGCGATATCCTCCGCCAGCACGTCGCTCGTGAGCGGGCCTGTGGCGATGATTGCGGGCACATCCGGCACAAGGGTGACCTCTTCGCTGTGGATCGTGATATTCGGGTGCGTGTGGATGATTTCGCCGACCCGCGCGGAAAACCCTTCGCGGTCTACCGCGAGCGCGCCGCCTGCGGGCACGCGCGTTTCGTCCGCCACGCGGAGCACGAGAGAACCGAGTATCCGCAGCTCCGCTTTTAAAAGCCCCACGGCATTCTCAACGCGATCGGAACGCAGTGAATTGCTGCAAACCAGCTCGCAAAAGTCCCCGCTGTGGTGAGCCGGGGACATCTTGTGCGGTTTCATATCATATAGATCGACCGGGACACCGCGCGCAGCAAGCTGAAACGCTGCCTCGCATCCGGCAAGCCCCGCGCCGACGACGCGGACGCGCTGTTCGCTCATTCGGCATCTTCCTCTTGTTATAAGTACATTCGAGCAGGTGCTTGAGCGAATTATTCCGCTTCTGCTTCCTTTTCGTCCTTGCTCTTTTTGGCGTTGCGCAGAATATAGCCGCACTCTTTGTTCATGCAGGCGATGTAGCTTCCATTTTGCCCGATCTTCTGCGCCATCATGCCGCCGCACTGCGGGCATGGCGTCTTAGTGGGCTTGTCCCAGGAAACAAAGTCGCACTCGGGATATTTTTCGCAGCCGTAAAACGCTTTGCCGCGTTTGCTTTTTCTTTTAATGAGCGCCGCGCCGCATTTGGGGCAGGGCACGTCGATCTTCTCTACGATCGCCTTGGTGTTGCGGCAGGTGGGAAAGTTCGGGCAGGCTAAAAATTTGCCGAAGCGTCCAATCTTATAGACCATCATAGCTCCGCATTTTTCGCAGACGATGTCCGATACCTCGTCCGGTATCTTCTCCGGCGGCGCTTTTTCAAGCGCGATGGCGACTTTCTCATGAAAAGGGCCATAGAACTTGCCGAGTACGTCCGCCCAGCCGATCTTTTCTTCTTCTACT
>DNFZ01000259.1 GCA_003486785.1 Clostridiales bacterium
CTCATTACCAATGAGGTGCTCTACCGACTGAGCTACATCAGCGCTGCAACGAACATTATAGCTAAACCAGCAGTTCATTGCAAGTGTTAATTTCGACAGAATACGTTTTTCGCGCGCCGCTTTCCCGGCTTGCTTTGCCCTTGCGCACGCGCGCTGCGCTTTCGCTTTTTTATTCCTCTGCGCGGATCATGCTCTCCACCGCGTTGACACACGCGAGCGCCTCGATCTTCTTGAGCGCCTCATTGACACCAAACTCGCTTGCCGCGTGCGTCAGGAATGTGATGCGCGAAGACACGCCGTCGTTTTCCCCGAGCTGGATGACGCTCTTGAGCGAAACCCCCTGCTCGGCAAAAGCCGCGGCGATATTCGCCATCGTGCCCGGCCTATCCGCCACATGCAGGCGAATGCAATAGATGCAGTGGAAATCCTTGACCAGCTCGATCTCGCTAGAGATGCTCTCTTCATTGACGAACGTCATGTATTTATGCTGTTTGTCGTGATGGCAGGCGTAGACAATATCGCTCACCACCGCGCTGGCGGTCGGCATACAGCCCGCGCCTCTGCCATAGAGCATCACGTCGTCCACAGCATGTCCAGTGAGGAAGATCGCGTTAAAAACGCCGCGCACGCTCGCGAGCGGATGCGTGATCGGAATCATGGTCGGATGCACGCGCACCTCGATCTGATTGCCTTCCTTCTTGCCTATTGCGAGCAGCTTAATGCGATAGTTGAGCAGATGAGCGGTTTCAAAGTCCGCCTTTGTCAGCTTCGTTATCCCCTCGCGGTAGATCACCTCGATGGGCATATGCGCATGGAAGGACATCGAGGAGAGGATCGAGAGCTTGTACATCGCGTCGTAGCCCTCTACATCCGCCGTGGGGTTCGCCTCGGCATAGCCCAGCGCCTGCGCCTCTTTCAGCGCGTCCTCAAAGCTCTGCCCGCTCTCGGTCATCTGCGTGAGGATATAGTTCGTCGTGCCGTTGATGATGCCCATCACGCGGGTGATGTTGTTGGCCTGCATAGAGTCGAGAATCGTTCGAATGATCGGGATCCCTCCACCAACCGTCGCCTCCAGATACAAGCCGGCTCCTGTGGCCTTTGCCGCCTTTTCAAACGCGGGCCAGTTCTTGCTCATGACTTCTTTGTTGGACGTGACAACCGTCTTACCCGCCTCCAGCGCACGGATGATAAACGTCTTAGCCGGCTCAATGCCGCCCATGCATTCAACCACGATATCGATCGCGGGATCGTTGACGATCTCGTCAAACGACGTGGAAAACAGTGCGCGCGGCGCAAGATGCAGATTCGGTTCGTGTTCAGGATCAAAATCACGCACGAGAATACGGCTGACGCAGAGCGCAATACCCTCTCTGTGCGCGATCTGCGCGCCGTTTTCGCTGACGATGCTATAGACGCCGCTGCCGACCGTGCCAAAGCCCAACAGGGCTACTGAAAAGTGTTTCACATTTCCTCCTATGTGTGTCTCTCGCCCGAAACAACGCCATTAGGCGCTTTTCAGGGCATTGTATACCGATGCCTCTTCTGCTATAAAAAAGAGCGCCCGCAAGCGCTCTTATAAAAGCGTTCGGTGTAAAAAGCTACTCGGAAAGCGCGGCGCCGATGGCGGTTGCAAACGCCGCATGGTCAGGCACCACGAACTTGACGTTGTGAAGCGCCGCGACCTCATCGAGGCTGCGCTGCGCGATCGGCCAGTCCGTGATCGTGCCGACCAGCACAATAGTTCGGGTCAGGTGCCGCTTTGCCGCAAACACCGCCATCAACCCGATGGACTGGAAGATCATGTTGCACAACCCCGCCGCAACGTCCGCGCGCGCTGTCTGCTCGGAAAGCTTGCTCATGTTCGCGACGGTCGCATTGGGCGTAAGGTGCGAGAGCGTGCCTTCAAAGACATCGCGCAGCTGCAGGTCGATGGCGTGCAGATCCCCGCTTGCCGCGAGCGTCTGGAGCTCTTCCATATCGTCCGTGCCGCAGAGTCTCGCGCTGAGCCCTCTGAGCATGCCGCCGCCGAGGCCTGTGCCGCCGACGTGCCAGGCACGAACGGGCGTGATGCGCGTAAACGACGTGCCTGTGCCGATGCTCACAACGAGCGTATTGGATTGCTTGACAAGATTTGTTGCGCCGCGCGAAACAGACGTAAACTCGTCCTTGCGCACGGTCGGAATGCCATGCAGGTCCCCTTTGATAAACGAGGAGCCTACGCCGGTGACGGCGATTCGCTTCACGCCCGCATAGCCAAAGCTCTCCAGCGCGTCTTCAAAGCTCTGCTCGTCGGGTTTTCTGTATTCCTTGACGCACTTTCTGTTTTTCACCAGCGCAAATTTCGTGGTAGACGCCCCGATGTCGATGCCCAGCACGATCTCCCGCGGGCTGATGGCAGCAACGATAGCGGGCACGAGCAGAACGGCCGCCACAAGCTCGATGGAGCCGTTGACGCCGATGAGCGTGGCATAGATGGTGCCAAGCAGTGGAAGCCCCGTTAGCACCACGGAGAAGAGCTTAAGCGCGGTGAGCACGAGCACGGTGTTTGTGAGCGTCGCCACCGCTGCGGAGAGCGCCGCGACGATGCCGGTACGCAGGCGCAGCTTGCGCAGCCACTGCGCGGTGAGGCCGCCGGCGATGCCGACGAGCACGCGCGGCACGAGGCATATCATCGGGTTGACAAACGGCGCCCAGAGCGGGTTGGTCAGCGCACGCAGCATGCAGGTGACGCCCCAGACAAAGCCGAGCACCGCGCCATATTTCCAGCCGAGCATAACCGCGCCGACGGCGACGACGATATGCAGCGTCGTGATCTCCACGAGCCCGTAGTTGATATACCCGGTATAAGGCACAACGGTCATCACGATGATGAGCGCCGAGAGGATACCGGCGCGCACGAGGTTTCTCGTGTCGGTCTTCCGCTTTGTCGCAAGTTCCATTTATATTGCCTCCGTTTCTTTGGTGCGTACCTTCGCGTATGTTGAGTTTCCATATTATATATCATCCACGCGGCGCATGCAACGAAAACCGCTTAAAAAGGACTATCGAACAAAAAATTCAGCGATTGCGCACAATTCAAGTCCGCTTACGGGGTAAGCGCAATTTGTCAAACTCCCCTGATTTTTCTA